>NZ_JACJQV010000234.1 GCF_014696875.1 Microcystis wesenbergii FACHB-1317
GCCGGTTGTTGCTTAAATTGGTCTAGAATAAGCAAAATTTTGGCTGTTATCCTTGAAGACACTGGCCAACTCGTTCCTATGGCTTTTTAGTCGCGTTATCATTTTCAAGTCAGCTCCAGACTGATTTGCTATCCTGCTTTCAAGCTCCAGCAGTTGATACCACAGAGAGAGCGCACTGGATACAAGCGTTGTCACAGTGAGAATGTTCACTAAACTGAACACCTTTACCGGGTCTTGACGCTTTACGAGAATGAGAACTAACATGAAAGCTATCAAGATCCGAAGTAGGCCAAGCAAAGAGACAGCATAACATCGGTGGCGAACGGGTAGTTTATGTTATCAAAGATTCTCACTTTAGGTTAACGGTTGCTGGCGTGGAACGAAAAAACTAATGGGACTTAGACAAAAAACAAATCGAGAAAAGCCTCAACCCCAATCCCTGCTTGGGATTTACTTCGAGAAGCCCAAAATCGCTGAAACCCAGATAGATCAAGGAAAATCATAAATCGAGGTTAACCCTTTGTCCCGTAATGGTTTGAGCCTTTTTTGCTGCCCGAAAATGCCTAAGTCCCATTAAGAAACTATTTCTGCTGGATAATTAAGTTAGAAGCAGGCTGTGGTATTATTTCGGTTACTGGTGGCTTTGGGCTTTCCAGTCGTTGAGGTGTTGAAGTGTTCTCTCCACCTTGAATAGATTGAGGATTGTAACTACCGCAAGCACTTAAAGATGAAAATGCTCCGTTATCTTTAAATGCAGGTTGATCTGTATTAATTCTGTTCTGGAATAACCAATAGCACTGTGTTAAAAGTGTTAGTTGATTGTTTCTGCGAACTGCTTCCATTTCCATGCGTGTCCTTTCCGCAACTGATTTTGCATAATCATTGCAGTACTTTGAGAAATCTCCTCCAAAAGGAACTGTGATTCCTGCGGCGATACCATAGTTGTTTATACCTGAACCAGCCGAATTATGGGTTGTAAAATCATTTGACCAATCATTACCGCCCCCTCCATAGGCACCAATAGAAAGGCCAGGAGTTGGACAAGTCCATCCATTCGATGGGGCAAACGAATATGATGAAGCACCTGTACCACCAGGGGTTGTTAATATGTTAAGACTGGGACTTCTTCCATAGTTAGCGACTTGAGCGTCACTTGGATATGAAAAAATAATACCTAAGCCAAGAGGAATGCTAAAGGGCAAAAGGAAACATTTCAAGGAAGGAAGAGCAATGCGGGTGAAAGGAAAAAGCGACAAGCAATTATGTTTAGTCATTGAACTAATGATTCGTAAAGTTTATAGCAATCAGTTTTGTAGTTAGGGCATATTGAGAGAGACAAATATAGCAGTAGCCATCGTGCTTAGGATTTTAATAAGGGGCTTAAACCCCTTGCCTCAAGAGCTTAGATTTCATAACCAATCTGTCCCTTGCTTATAGCGTTTCCTGTTCGCAAGAGGTACATTGTCGATGGTGAAAAGCTTAATTAGCAAAGGTTTAAGTGTGCCGCACAGATGCGAGAACCGCTATATATGCCCATTAGTTGGTTGTGAGTTTGTTATGTTAGCTTGTCTGTAAGCCAGGGGGAGGGTTAGGAACTTTTATAACCACCCATTCTCCATTTAGGCATCGGTAAATATGTCCCGGAGGAACCTCGAAAGATTTTCTCTCTCCAATAGCATTAGTGTATTCATACACATCAGTGCCATCGTCTTTTCTTGTTATTTTCTTTTCTTGGGGACATGACATTGGAAATGAATCTCCTAAGTAGCTGGTTGTAATTAAATTTGAAGAACTGAGTTTTATTGAACATCGGGTTCGACTCATTTGCTTTCCTTCTACCCGTTAGTAGTTGTTAGCTAAACCGACCTATACACTTGAAGGTTAAATTCTAGAAATTCTTAGGTCTGGCAAGGGATGATCAGTTCTGGAAAATCTGGAACTGAGGCATCTTGTCTAAATCTAGATCTCCCCGGTTTTTTTCCGATTTCCTGTATAAGCTAAAATGGCTGACATCTATTGATCAGGTGAGCTAATCGCAAGCTCAACAAACTTCGGGAGAGCGTAGTATGAGTGCTGCATCAAGATACTGCAACCTTTGGCGAGTCGATCCCGCCGGCGATCGCACTGGATATAAGCGTTGTTTCCTCCCGTTGGCAAATGATTTTTTTCAAAGCCAAGGGTTAAGTGAGGCAGAGGAGGATAGGGGCGATCGCTCCCAACAGAGAAATCTCCAGACTGATTTGCTATCCCGCTTTCAAGCTCCAGCAGTTGATACCACAGAAAGAGCGCACGCAGGACTATGCCTGCGGTGTTACGTTTCTGAGCCGATTCTCAACGCCTGCCGCAAAATCGATCATTTGTTCGGAGACGATCGCTCCTTTACTTACCGAGATTTGCTGCCGTTTGTCCTCAATGACGACGGGAAAACGCTGATGGTTTTAGACTCAGATGGCAAAACCTATCTCACCTTAGACCCCACTGGCAAGCCTCAAACAACGGCTTATCAATGTTTCTCACTGCAAATTCTGCGAACCTTTAAGCCCAACGCTCAATCCAGTATGAGCTTAGATAACTGGACCTATTTGCAAACCAAACAAAATCCAGAATTAAAGAATTTTTTATCCGAGTTTGGCTTCAAACAATTGAGCGACTGGGCGCTACTCAATCGCACTCGCTCGAAACAATTGCAACAACTGGCAGAACGCGATCGCCACTTAATTGCCGCCTTCCACGCCGTCTATCGTCGAGACAGGCATCGGCAACACCAGGGTACGAAACGCTGTCTAGATCCCACAACCGGGCAACTTCAAGAGATGGTGACTTATTTAAAAGCACGAAATATCACAATTCAGCCCAACCAATTGATCACAGAACTGCGAAGAGTGGCACTACAACTTAGACAATTTGACCTTTGGAGCCATCGAGTACCGTTAGAAGTTGAAGATCCAGAGACAGGCGATCGCCTGATTCGCTCAGAGCTGCCCCAGGATATTGGCAGTGAATTTGATGTGGAACAGCAAGAGCAACAAGAAATGTTAGAATTCTTCCACAAACAGCTTCAACTCGCCTTAGTGGGACTTAGGCATTTTCGGGCAGCAAAAAAGGCTCAAACCATTACGGGACAAAGGGTTAACCTCGATTTATGATTTTCCTTGATCTATCTGGGTTTCAGCGATTTTGGGCTTCTCGAAGTAAATCCCAAGCAGGGATTGGGGTTGAGGCTTTTCTCGATTTGTTTTTTGTCTAAGTCCCATTAGTTCATTCCATTAAGCAGGCAATTAGCGATCGCATTACTTATTTAAAAAAAAGCAAAGGGTATGCCGCTTTCGCCGATCGATTTATTCCAGGATTACACCTCTATTATTCTCAGGGCATCCCACTGAAAGAGATTGCTGATTTATTAAAAATGTCTGGTTGGGCGCAAGCAAGACGGGTGTTGAATCCGGGAGAGTTAATTAACATTGTTCGGACATTGACAATTCGACAAGTGCTTGACCAAATGCTGAAGAAAGCTGAAGAGAAAGGACTGACTGCTCTTCCTCCTCAACCCGATTATTTAGAAAATTTAGCCAAGCAAATCGAGGCGCTGGCAGATGCAGAAATATTTCAGGCAGCGTTTGAAGAAATTCAAGCGGGAAAGAATCGTCTGATGAAAAGTGTATATGCTCAACAGCTTTGCTTTTACTTAGAAGAGTAGCTCTCTTGCAAAAGTCCAAAAAGTCCCCCTTTTTAAGGGGGATTTAGGGGGATCAAACCGCACTTACGCAAGAGGTCTAGTGTACCAAGGTTTCACCAGGAGTTAGGTAATGTTTAGTTTTTCAGCGATCCCACCAGATTTAAATACTAGGCGACCTGAAGCCATAAGGCTTGAACCAGAACAGTTTGAGCAGGCTCTAGTCAATCCCCTAGCCAGTCCCTCAGTCGATGAAGCGGGTCAGTGGCAACTCTATCTGAATGCGCTGGCACTATTGGGTTTTGAGCAATGGCTAGAGAAACGCGCTCCATCACACTTCATCGATCGAACTCAATGTATCAATCATATTGGTGCTGTTTACAACCTGAAAATTGATGAATTTAAGCTAAATTTAATTGTCAAAGAGCAGGTTCTAGATGAAGTAGTGGAAATTCCCAGAGAAGCGATCGAACAGCCGGCTCTTGTCGCTCATTTCTATGTCCTGCTTGAGGTCTGTGAAGAGCAGCAGCGGTTAATGATTCGAGGCTTTTTGCGCTCTGACCGACTCATGAATTATTGCCATCGGGTCAGTGATAGTCTGCAAAACGGTTACTATCAAATTCCCCTATCTGTTTTCGATCCTGAACCCAATCATTTATTGTTCTACTGTGATTTTCTAGAACCTGCCTCAATACTATTGCCCGTCATTTCAACGGAGCATACCGCAACGCCTGAAGCAATCTCTGAAACCACATTAACGGCTTCTCAAGAAACTCCTATCCAGTTAGGACAGTGGGTACAGGGGGTCTTTGCAGCAGGATGGCAAGCGATCGACGATCTGTTTAGTCCAGAAGTTCATCTTGCTTGGAGTCCTCGGAATCAGAGAGAGGGTGCAAAACGCGGGAAGCTTATTGACTTGGGGATGGAGTTGCAAGGACAGAGAGTGGTCTTGTTGGTGAATGTTACAGAAGAAGCCGATAATCAGCTATCTGTACTGGTTCAGTTACATCCGGCGGGTGAGGAGCGATATCTGCCACCCCAGATCGCCTTAACGTTGCTTTCTCAGGCAGGCAAAAAGCTTCAAGAAGTCCAGTCCAGAACGCAAGATAACTATATTCAGCTTAAATCTTTTAAAGGGCGCTCTGGTATCCCCTTTAGTATTGTGGTTAGTCTCGGTGACATCTACCTCTGCGAAAATTTTGAACTCTAGGCGTTGGGGTGTTATGGGCGTTTTCTACACAGGCAAAACTACCTTACAGGGGATAGAATTTATAGCGTTATTGAAAGAGCCAAACTTTCGTTCTATCCCTAGGAGCGTTCCATGACGGCAATTGCGATCGATGACAGCGGAAAACTAGAAATTCCTCTAGAAATCCGTCAACAACTCGGCATCACCACAGCCCAATCCCTCAATCTTGAGGTTAGACAAGGCTGCATCATCCTACAACCCTTGGAGCAAGAAGCTAAAGTCCAACGTCAAGGCAGTGCCTTAGTGCTAGAAACCCCACCCCTCGGCCATCTCGATACCCTTATTGATGACCTCCGCGAGGAACGCATTCAAAGCCAATTGCCTGCATGAAATGTCTCTTTGATACCTCTGCTCTCATCGCTGCCCTATTGACTGGACACACTCATCGGAAATTTTGGGTCTGAAACCCCGCCGTTCTAGGTTGGCTTTACGTTAGAATTAAAAGGCCAGTCTCGAAAACCAAGTGGACGGCGCAGCACCTTGAAAACTCGGCTTAGGGGGTTCCGACCAGAAAAGCTTGGCCGGGTAAAAAGTCGCGCGCAACAAGTACAAGAAGCTATAGGCGGTCAACGTACCGTGGGACACACGGAATCGGGCTTCTGAAATGGGGCGAAAGTCTGTGGACTCTGTGTAAGACAGTACATGGTTTTTTAACTGTGGTATGCGACGGTGGTGGAAGCAGAAACTTAAATCGTGAGGTTTAGGAATCGCCGCCCTAAAAGGGCGGCGAGGATGTCAACATTCGGCCTGCTTGCCCTTTCTCCTTCAAGCCCAATCCCAGCAAATTCAGGGACTTATTGCCACGCATACCCTAGCAGAACTCTATTCTGTTCTAACGCGCATTCCCAAAACCAAAATCTCCCCTGCCGTCGCCCAAAACTTGATCCGCGATAACCTACAGACCTTCGAGACTGTTTCGCTGACTGCTGAAGATTACACGGCAGCTATTGACCTAATGGTGCAACGTCAGCTTCCTGGCGGTGGTATCTTTGATGCCCTTATCGCCCAAGCAGTCCTCAAATCTCAGGCTGATGTTCTGTTAACCCTCAACCCAAAGCATTTTACAAGGCTGGGTTCTGAGATTGCTTATAAAGTACAGGTACCCCAATGATTGCGATCTCGCAAGGCAATCGCTGTCAATAGAATTTTTTATAATATAATTCTCGCTTTTTCGTTCAAATGTTTTGATTATAAATAGAGCGAATATCCCAAACTTTTTACGCTAAGGTTTGTCGAGGCGCATTACACTTCTTTAATGCACCCTACAAGGGCAGCGTTGCCGCCGTCGGAGACGCGCGAAGCTGAGGCACTGCGTTCTCGAAGAGGGGCGAAGTCTAGCAGATCGCACTTAACATCGAAAGACATTTTAGAATGCGATCGCCAAAAGTATAAAAATTTTTGATCGCAGATCAGGAAGATTTGCATCACCCTAGATTGCATCTCAGATGCCTTAGAACAGATCATCCCTGCTGGGCTATGGAATATCTAGGGCTTGCTGAAAAAGTTTTTCGGTGGTGGCAGGGTGTGGGGTGTGGGGTGTGGGGTGTGGGGTGTGGGGTGTGGGGTGTGGGGTGTGGGGTGTGGGGTTTTATCGATTTTCAGGTGGTCAACTACCTAATTTTCAGGGAAAAAGTCCCGGAATTTTCCCCCCAATCACTCCAATGGTCGGCAATTTTTGAGAGAAAAAAAGTCTAAAAACCTTATCCAACAAGATTTTTAGATTTATTCAGCAAACCCTATCTAGGAATTTAGAGCCGTAAGTGTATAAGTTGATTTTGCTCACAACTACTAACGAGCAGAAGGAAGACAAAATGCCTAACTCTATCTTAAACCCATGAGGACACAACCCATGATCTCCCAATTCAAAAAAGATCCTAACACCACAACAGATGAAATTCTGGCAAAAGCTGCTGCCCACAATGATCTATTTTCTACCATAAGTGGCTCAATAGTTTCCATCGCGGGGGCAATCCTTCCTATGATCATCATGTTTTCTAATGCCCCAGAAAATGTGAAAATGGCTGCCCTTGCAGGTGGAGTGGTAACAGGAGGAGCAGGAGCCGTCATTGCTCGCCAGCAACCCCAATGCTTGCAACAAATAGCAAGCGAACGAATAAAACAACAATCTCAATCTTCTGACGAAGGACAATATTAACCTAGGACAATATTAACCCTGGAGGATTTTAATCATGGATATCAACCAAGAAGGACTAGATATCATCAAGCATTTTGAAGGATTCCGCGACAAAGCTTACATCTGCCCTGCTGGAGTTCTCACCATTGGCTATGGAACGACGGGCACTCGTGTAAGATCGGGAATGGTTATTGACAAGAAAACAGCAGAGCAGTGGTTGCTAGAAGATGTCAAGAAATTTGAAGATGGAGTAGAACGGCGGGTTAATGTGAAATTGGGGAGTAATCAGTTTAGTGCCTTAGTCTGCTTTGCTTACAACGTAGGGTTAGAAACAAATGGATTTGGCGGAAGCACTATGCTCCAAAAACTCAACAGTAGCAATTACACAGGGGCAGCCGCAGAGTTTGACAAATGGGTAAAAGGTGGCGGGAGGACTCTGCCAGGATTAGTGCGGCGGCGCAATTCAGAAAAAGCCTTGTTTCTGAAACCCGATGGAGCAATTATCAAAGAGGCGAATACCATCAAGCCCGTCCAAAGCAACCGCCTTCAGATTACTCAGCCTACCTACCTCAAAATCAAGACTTGCAGCCACGCTCAATTAGAGGAGAATAAAGAGAAAGTTGCTATGCCAGTAGGGTGTGAATTTCCTATTCTTACCTATGCCGAAGAGAAGGGACATATCAAGGTAACTTTTGGCGATCGAGATGGAGATATTAAGTTCGCCGGACGCAACACTTGGTATTTGTGGCACGAACATTTTAAGTTCGTCCAGGAATCATCTAACGGTAACGGGACGAACGGCACTACTCATAAGTCTGCTAAAGCTGAAACTTTGGCAGAGCAAGTAGCCCAGGCTTGTGAGAAAAGGAGATATCCCTTGCGGGAAGATGAGTGGAATTTGGTGGGAATTAGTGGGTTGTCTCCGAAAAGCAATCGCGTAGGCGCTTATGCCAAGGATACAACTCCAGACAAGTGGAACGATTCCATTGGGGTGATTGCCAAAGAAGATGGGGATTGGGAGTTTAAGTGCTTGTATTTGGGGACAACTGAGCCTGGAAAATCTTACACCTTCAACCCCATTAAAGGTACTAACGGTGTAGCCCGATTAGCTCTTGGATTTCATGAAGATTTGTGGCAATTCGGACTGCATAAAGGGTACGAGGCGCTGGTGCAAGCAGGTAAAGCACGGTTAGTGCGAGATACCAATAAAAATTTTCAGCGAGATGATAAGGAAACCTTGGAGCAAGGCAATGGAGTCAACCTGCATACTACCAAGACAACAGGGTGGAGCGGGAATGCCAGGAAAGACTCGATTGGACAGTGGAGTGCTGGGTGCAACGTGATTTTTGACCCCCAAGAGTTTAAAGAGTTGATGGCGCTCTTGAAGCGCTCTCCCCAGTACAAAATGAATCACGGTACCCGCTTCGATTATCGACTGCTATGGCATGAATGGTTGCAGTGAGATAAGCGGTTGCATCTTTAAATTTGAGACAGGGTTTCCTTTTTTGTACACTGCATTCTGCCCTGTTTTAACGAGAAATTTAAATGTCAACTAACTTATCCTTGGCGCGGTCAAAATTTGAAAATCTGCTAGTTCTAAATACTTCTGGAGGAATTATGGAATTATTGATTGTTCTGATAGTTGGTTCTGTTACTGGGCTGGGTGTCGGGTATGGATTATGTTTTTTCCTTCAACAAAAAAGTCTCAACAAAAAAGATGGCAAAATAAATCAAATAAGTGCCGCCTTTAAAAAGGAAAGATATTACAGTATTCAACTTGAAGAAATTCAAAAAATCAAGGAATACCGTGTATCTGAACTACAGAAAATCTTAGAATCTCGTTGGATGGCACTTGAAAAATTTGAGGAATTTCAGCTAAACAAACTTCAGAAACTGGAAGAATCTTATCGAGATCTAAGTTCTGATAAAATTGTAACAATTCAAGCATTAAATGGTGGCAGTAGAGAAGAATATTAAAGCCAACTTGACAATTCAATACTTCATTAGTCTTTTTCTGTTTACTGGGATGTCTTTAAGAAACAATCAAAACGCACACAAGAGAGGATGAATTATGGATCCAATTACTATTATTCTTACAGCATTGGCATCTGACGCAGCAAAACCTGTCCTTTCAGCCTTGGTAGAGGGCGTAGCAAAACCTGCTGGTGATGTGGCTCAAGATGCTTACAATGGCTTGAAAGCTTTGATTAAGCGTAAGTTTGAGAGCCAAGGCAAATCAGATTCAGCTACTATTCTGGATAAGTACGAACAGAAACCCGAAAAAACAAAAGCTCTTTTAGAGGATGAATTAATTGAGATTGGGGCTGATAAGGACGAAGAAATTATTAAATTGGCTCAAAAGTTACTGGAACAATTAAAGCCTCAAGAAGCAGCCGAGGGCAAGTTTAGTGTTCAAATTTCTGGGGGTACAGTTCAAGGTTTGACACAGCAAAATACTGGGACGATAAATCAGAACTTTAGTTAATCAAGGGTGCTTAGAAAATGACTGCCGAAAATTTTGTCAACATCTCTGGAGGTAATGTCCAGGGGTTTATCCAAGAAAATCATGGAACCGTCACTCAAAACTTCATATATCAAGTATCTGAGTTGATTAGTGGCCAAACATCTGGTACGGAACAGCCCTTAACTCAGGTGGAATACCGCCAGAGGACAGTTTTACTCAGTAAAGTCAAAGAATATTGGATCGAAGGGGTTTTAAACAAGTCATTGCATACCAAAGCAATGATTGAACTCGGTCTGGAAAAACGATCAGATGCAGTAGAGCGTCCATTTAGTAGCTTCGAGGAACTACCAGAAGAGTCCAAACAAATTTTGCCGACAGGAACAGATGCAACTGAGGTCTTCAATCAAACAGGAGAGGGACGAACCCTGCTGATTTTGGGAGAACCAGGGGCTGGAAAAACCATAACCCTCCTGAAACTGGCACAGAATTTGATTGCTCGTGCTGAAGGAGGTTTGAGTCGGCTGATTCCAGTGGTGTTGAACTTATCTTCTTGGGGAAGTAAGCAACAAACGATAGCAGATTGGCTCGTGCAAGAACTTTGGAGCAAATACCAAGTTCCCAAAGAAGTTGGTAAAGACTGGGTTAAAAATCAAAAACTGCTACTGCTGCTAGATGGTTTAGACGAGGTAAAGGCTAATCGACGGGAAGCTTGTGTCGAAGCTATCAACCAATTTATGCAAAAGTATGGGCAGACTGAAATGGTGGTCTGTAGTCGGATTGCAGATTATCAAGTTCTTTCTAACCGTCTGCAATTACGAGGCGCGATCTACATCCGCTCTCTGACTCCTGAGCAGGTTAACCAATATTTAGACAATGCTGGTGAACAATTAGGAGCAGTCAAAACTTTGCTGACCGAAGATACCACACTGCAAGAGTTAGCGAAGTCTCCTCTAACCCTTAGTATCATGACGCTGGCTTATCAAGGCAAAAAGGTGGAAGAAATACTTCAAACAGGTTCGGTGGAAGCACGCCGTGAACATCTGTTCGATGCTTACATTAAGCGGATGTTTAGCCACGAAAAAAGTGGCAAGCCCAAAGAATATAAATCTCCATATCAGAATCAGCAAGCTAAATCGTGGCTAACTTGGCTGGCACAACGGATGAAGCAAGAATCTGAATCTGTCTTTTTAATTGAGCAAATGCAGCCGACTTGGTTGCAGACAAAGGCTCAAAACAGACTTTACCGATTTGGAAGTATGCTGGTTGGAGGACTGCTTATAGTTTTGATATTGTGGCCAATTTACGCATGGGACCCTCTATTTAATTCTTTTCCATTTCCGAAAGGACAGCTAATTAATGCATTGAGATGGGGGGTGCTTTTAGGTCTGATTTTCGGATGGGGTAAAGCAGAGATCAAAACTTTTGAAACTTTAACATGGCCTTGGAAAAAGACACGGAAAGATTTGTTTGATGGACTTATTTCTGGACTAAAGTGGGGACTGCTTTTCTCGTTGGTTTTAGGTCCAATATATGGATTTTTGAGAGGTTCTGAAGGATCGCCTTTTTATCTGGGTACAGTCTTTGCGAACTATGGAACAGAGCTACCGGGATTGAAGTGGGGGATTGGGTATGGACTGAGTTTGGGGATGAGTTTGGGGCTGACCTTTGGGCTGATTAATGCCATCAAAGGCTCTGAAATAGAAACTAAAACTATTCCCAACCAAGGCATTTGGAGATCAGCCATGAATGTCGGAGTTACTGGGTTGATCGCCTGGCTAATTTTTGTTCCGACTTATTGGTTTAATAGACTGTTGATTATTATTTTTTATAAGGGATTGATTTTCAACGTATCGGCTTGGGGGGAAAGCTCGCTGTTCGATTTAATAACACCTGGGCTGAGATGGGGACTGCTGTTGGGATTAATTTTTGGTGGAGGACTAGCCTGCATCAGACATTTTACCTTGCGCTTCATCCTTCATCGCAACAACTATATCCCTTGGAACTATGCCCGCTTCCTTGACTACGCCAGCGATCGCATTTTTCTGCAAAAGGTTGGTGGCGGTTACATCTTTGTCCATCGGATGTTACTGGAACATTTTGCTCGGATGAAGTAAGTTTGAGTAGAGTGAGTGCGATCGCCATAGAGATGTGCGATCGCCGACGAGTGTAGGGTGGTCAAATTGTCATGATTCCTGATGAAGCCGGTTTGATAATATAACTAATCACTAAAAATACGTTGCGCCTTCCTGGGTGCTTCTCAGGCAACTATGCAATCTCCTACAATCACTGGCCCCTTAGACGATTTTCTCCAGCAACCCAACATTGAAGCCTCTCCTGCCTGGGAATTCATCCATGGACAGGCCCAGCAAAAGCCCATACCAACGCTGTTTCATCGGAAAATTTGGGTCTGAAACCCCGCCGTTTTACGGCGGCTTTGCTGTTAAATATGAGCATCGTTTACGAAATATATGCTAAAATATGAGACATGGAAAAAGCCTATTCTTACCGATTTTACCCAACACCCGAACAAGAGTCGCTATTGCGGCGCACATTGGGCTGTGTAAGATTAGTTGACAACAAAGCTCTCCACGAACGAACACAAGCTTGGTACGAAAAGCAAGAAAGAGTAGGCTACGCTCAAACTTCTTCAATGTTGACCGATTGGAAAAAACAAGAAGAATTAGACTTTTTAAACGAAGTTAGCTGTGTACCTTTACAACAAGGGTTAAGACATTTACAAACAGCTTTTACTAATTTCTTTGCTGGTCGTACTAAGTATCCTAACTTTAAGAAAAAACATCAGGGAGGAAGTGCCGAATTTACCAAATCTGCTTTTAAGTTCAAAGACAAACAAATCTATTTAGCTAAATGCACAGAACCCTTAGCGATTCGATGGTCAAGACAAATACCAGAAAGCTGTGAACCAAGCACAGTAACAGTCAGATTACATCCGTCTGGACGTTGGCATATTTCAATTAGATTTGATGACCCAACAATTAAGCCATTACCAGTAACAGATAAAGCCATCGGAATTGACTTGGGAATTAGTAGCCTAGTAATTACCAGCGATGGAGACAAGGTATCTAATCCTAAGCATTTTAAGAAACATTATCGGAGACTGCGAAAAGCGCAAAAAAATCTGTCTAGAAAACAGAAAGGCTCAAAAAATCGAGAAAAGGCAAAAATCAAAGTAGCAAGGATTCACGCCCAAATTACTGATAACAGAAAAGACCATTTACATAAGCTAACCACTCAATTAGTTCGTGAAAACCAAACGATTGTGGTTGAGAATTTAGCCGTCAAGAATATGGTCAAAAACCCCAAGTTATCTCAGGCAATATCTGATGTAAGCTGCCCCCCCCTTGCCCCTAGGGTTGATTCATTTAAATTAAGTACAGCTGATTTTGAGTCAATAAATTTGACTGAAGATTCTCAAGTTTATCTTTTTCTAATCAAAAGAGTTAGTGACAATAACTAATCTTTAATCCTCTGCCAATATTGATTATGAATAAATTGATAAAGCCTGTTCCCAAGCCACTAAAAGCCTATCTCTCTTGAAATTTTCTGAGAGTACATCCTGTTAATTTAGCTAATTTTTCTGCTTCTTACGTCGATAAAACTATCAGTTTTTCCCAACGTTCAGCTAACCACCTCTGTCCCTCTGTTATTGAGAGAA
>NZ_JACJQV010000235.1 GCF_014696875.1 Microcystis wesenbergii FACHB-1317
CTAGCCTCGTGATTAGGATTGCGTTTTACTTGCACATCTAGGCTACCACAGGCTTTTATTTCTCTGATGGATTGATGTAAATATTTAGTCTCTGGATGCCCTGACCTTTGCTTGTCTTCGAGATAGTTAACTTTTCGGTTATGAGTTCCTCGAATTAATAAATGAGAGTTAGGACTTCTTGATTGGGCAAATAAATCAAATATGTCTGCCTCACAATCTCCGATTGTTACGACTTGAATATCTTCGGGTATTTGTTGCTGTGTTTCTGATAAAGAATCTAACCATCTTTGACTTTCTTTTTCTTGAGTTTCTCTTTTTTTGCGTTGCTTGGCAATCCCTAAATTCTTTTCTTCTCTTGCCCAGACATATTGATTAATCAGTCCTAAAGGTATTCCTTGTCCTGACACTCCTAATGTGGTATGAACTTTGAGACCAAAGGATTTTTTATAATCTAGATAACCCATTCCTTTTTTGGCTTTTTGGGTCGTAAAGTCTAAACTTGTTGTGTCTTGCACTGCCAAAACTATTGGATGTTCTTTGATTCTTTCTACTGTACTTTTAGCTTGGGCGGCAATTATATCTGAGGGGTGAAAATAGGGGGAATTCCAAAAGTCGTAGGTGGCACTCGCTGCGGCTAGATTTCCCGAAGCTTGTGGCACACTTGTACTAGGTTGGCTGGCCAAGTTTTCTACGATACTGATTAACCTTTTCTTTCTTCTGGTGTCCCCTAGGTCTGCATACTGTAATTCTTGGGCTGCCCATTTCTCCATTTTTTTGCTTACCTCCACCTTAATTCCTTCTTTCAAAACTATACCTATCAATCGTTTCCCCTTTTTTTAAGTTTCTTCTCTTTTTGTTAAGAAAGATCTGACTAATGGATAGCTTATTAAGGGGGGATTAAGGGGGGATTAAGGGGGGATCCCCCCGCCTATCGGCACCCCCCTTATCAAGGGGGGCAGGGGGGATCGAACCTAAAATCCATTTTTAATTTAATTATAACCAGCTACTTAACTGATAACTGATTACTGATTACTGTTTACTGATAGCTAAAAAAATATTTAAACTTCTAATAAATTTTCTAGGCGATCAAGAACTATATCGGTGATACACTTAATCCGGTATAAACAGGCTTTAGTATCTGTGGAGTTGAAAGTGCCATTTTCCCAATATTTGTTACTACCGGCACCACCCCCACAAACCCCAAAATAATCGCATTTTTGCCGACATAAATCGACTCCACCGCGCATATCAGCGTAAATTTGTTGAAATTTCTCGGTTTCACAGATAGATTCTAGGGAATCGCTCAAAACATTACCAAAGATAAAATCGCCGTAGGGTTGGGTTTTAATCGATAGTAATTCTGGATCAAAGGTGGAAAAATTACCTTGATTATCAAAATTGACAATCATAAAAGGTCGATTCATATCGGTATTTTCTAAGCGTTCATCGGCATAAATCAAACTACAGATCGATTCAAATTCCCGCAGCTTAAATTCTCCTTGTTTGGCCGTGACTAACTCCCAAAATCTGGCAATAAACTGGCGATAACGTTGTTCAATGCCTAATTTATCCAAGGAAGATTGCGAATGAATACCCTCGGTTTCTTCCATATTAAAAGCCACATCGGTAAGGCCATGATCCCAAAAAAAGTTAAAAATTTCGTCGGGATAGTCGAGGGAATCTTCTGTTAAAACAGCGATGATACTGACATCAATTTTATGTTTTTGCAAGAAAGAAATCCCCCGCATAGTAGCAGCATGACTGCCAGTTCCCTTACGGTTTTGCCGGTGGATATCGTGAATAAAAGCTGGTCCATCAAGACTAACTCCCACATAAACATCATGCTTTTTAAATAATTGACACCAAGCGTCGTTAATATAAGTGGCGTTAGTTTGTACCGAATAACGAAAACAGTAACCCTGCTGATTATATTTCTCGCTAACTTCCGCAATTTTAGCAAAGGCACTTTCATAAAAACTAATGGGAACTGCTAAGGGTTCGCCTGCGTGCCAGCAAATGGTAAAATCATTTTGGAGAAAACGACTACTAAAAACCCTCTGAAAAATCGGCTCGATTAAATCTAAGGATAGGGTATTTTTTAAATGGCGATCGGGTAAATAACAGTAATCACAATTGAGATTACAAAAAGAGGTCGGCTGCACGACTACCAAGGTAATTGGACCACAATCCGACCAATCTATATTTCTGTTTTTTTCCATCATTCTATTTTTAATATTCTCCCTTAAGTGGGTGGGTGGAATTAAATATAAGATGAACGTAGGTTGGGTTGAAGCATGAAACCCAACGCCCGCATAGTTGACGCTACCGCTAACCCATCCTACAAATAATTGTGCCTCCCTACTTAAGTATGATAACTGATTCTGGGAAGTCTATCTTAATTCTACCTATACTATTTCCTATTCCCTCAATAATAAATAATATAATTGACCCGGAGTATTAATTAAACCGGCTCTCTCGCCAGCATTTTTTCCTGTTCCCATAAAAATATCTACCCTCCCAGTACCTTTAATTGCGCTGCCAGTATCTTGATCGAGAACATAGCGACTCACTAATTTTTTATTAAGATTTCCTTGGGGAATTTCTGTCTCAATTACTGCTAAAGCGCCGGGGGGAAAAATACTTTTATCTGTAGCGATCGATCTTTCTGGTAAAACTGGAACTCCAATACTACCAGTGGGAGGCGCACCGTGGGTTTCTCGAAAGAAAATAAACCGATTATTGCGGGGGATATAATTCTTTAATTGCTCAGGATTACTTCTGAGAAAATCCAAAACCATTGGTAAGGTTAAACCCTCGGCGGGAAAAATACCATCGGCAATCATTTCTTTTCCCAGACTTGTGTAGGGATGCTCGGTGTTGCCATCAAAACCAATGCTCATAATTTGACCCTTAGGTAAACGTAATTTCGCCGAACCTTGCACATGAACTAAATAAGCTTCTAAGCGATCTTTTAACCAGACTAATTCGTATCCTGCCAGACGGCTATTTTCCCCTAGTAAACCATCTTTTCCCTCTAATTCTACCCTAGCTGGATGGGGTTTAGACCAGCGAGAAAAGTTAGCAGGTCGGCGATAAAGAGGATATTTATACTCGGCGTTTTTTTGCCGACTTGCTTGATAAATTGGCTCAAAATAACCAGTAAATTTAACATTTCCCTGGCTATCATTACCTAAAGAACGATACCAAATAAATTCTTTTTTAACTGCCTTTTGTAGAGCTGCGGGAGTGGGAGAATTCTGCACTAATTGACGAAACCGTACTAAGGAACGCTGCACTCGCTGACGAGTTATTTCAGGAATAGGATAATTTTCATAGGCGCGGATCGCCGCCGAGCTATTCAGATAACGTAAACTATGATCGATCGCTTGTAGTAGGGTTTTTTTGTCCGTTAGCAGTCGTTCATCGTATCCCGTAGATGTTCCCAATTGTGAGATTTCAAGGCGTTCTAGGGGCAAATTTGCGGGGGTGAGGGCAATTAATCCCAAGCTGAGGGGGAGGATTGTCAAAAGGTGTTTCATGGTGATAGGAATGGGCAGCTATTGACTCGATTAACAATCAAGAAGGATAAATGAGAAAAGTTGTTTCTTGTTTATATCATGAGGATAGTTGTTGCCGATAAATCTTAATTTGTTCCAAGCGAGGGCCGACCTTAGAAATGATGGTAAATTCTAAATTTTGGTAATATAATTGTTCTCCCACCTTCGGTATTTTTTGCCAATGATGGAGGACAAAACCAGCTAGGGTTTGGTATTCATCGGCCAAGGGTAAACTTAAATTTAATGCTTTGTTCACGTCCTCTAAATTCATTTGTGCTTGTACGAGAAAAGTCGATTCATCGAGGAGTTGATATTCCACTGTTCCTGATTGATCACTAGGGGGAAAAGTTCCTAGAATCTCGCCGATTAAATCTTTCAGGGTTAATAAACCGGCTGTTCTGCCAAATTCATCCACAATGATAACCATCTTTAAGGATGATTCCTGCATCACTATCAGTAATTCATTTAAAGGGGTAGTTTCGGGGAAAAAACGCACAGGTTTTAACCAAGGTTTAATCGGGGTTGTTAAATTTAACTGACCTTCGACAAGGGGTAAAGCTAAATCTTTAAAATCGATCAGACCACGGATATCATCACCAGAATCTCCTGCCACAGGATAACAAGAATAGCCACTGTTAACCACGTTGAGCAATAATTCCTCAAAAGTTGCGGTCGAGGGAATAGCTATTAAACGGTTATGGGGAACCATGATTTCCGCAGCAGTGATTTCGCCAAACTGGAAGACATTATTTAAAATTTTCCTTTCCGCTGCTTCTAATCCCGTTAATTCCCCTTCCATGCTGATAATTAATTGTAATTCCTCGCAAGTTACCCGATTAGAACGCTGTAGATCCACTTCGGGAATACGGGTTAAAACCAATAAAAAACGAGTTGATTGGTTCAGAGTACCGATAAAAGGCTTAAAAATCCGGGAAATAACGCCAATAGGTGCTGCTAATAATCGCGCCATCGGTTCGGCATAAATTAAAGCTAGGGATTTGGGATAAAGTTCCCCAAAAACTATCTGGAGATAGGCAACGATTAAAAAAGCTAGACAAAGAGAGAAACCATGGGAGAGAAGATTTTGCCAGTTTAAAGAAAAGGGTAAAAAACTTAGTAATTTCCTCACAAAAACGGTCATGGTACTCTCCCCGATCCAACCTAAAGCTAAACTAGAAAGAGTGATGCCTAATTGGGTAGTGGAAAGTAAGCGATCGAGACTTCTTTGTAGAGATTGTACCGTCTGCGCTGGCACATCTCCCGCAGCCACTAGCTGACTGATGCGGGTACGACGGACAGACACAAGCGAAAATTCGGCCGCTACGAAAAAAGCATTGAGGACGATTAGTAAAAAGACTAAAATTAAACGAGTCAATAAATCCTGATTATCCATAGCGAAAAGGCAAAATTCGCCTTTTTTAAAGCCTATCCTTTGGTTTCGTCCTTTGATTGCGGTTGGTTTTTCTGTTGTTGCATATAAACTCTCACTCTTTTAATTACTTCTTCTTCTTTCACGGGGATAAAAGTTTGATTGCGACCATAACTGGTGCGATCGTTGGTAAACTTTTTAGCGGGGTTGATATCCGGTTGACTGACTCCCTTCAGGGAGGCGATTCCCAATTGATAGGCTACCCAACCGCTACCGAAGCCGGCGGCTAACATGGCTACCATCAAAAGGAGTCCTAACTGCAAGGAGGTGCTGATTGAAAATTTTTTCATCTTGGTGGGGCTGAATTTTCACGTTCAGAGTAATTACCGATCTATAATGAGTTATTAGTATAACCCAGGGTTGGCCGAGCGGTTGAGGCAACGAACTCATAATTCGTGCTAGGCAGGTTCAACTCCTGCACCCTGGATAGTTTTGATGGCTTCGGGTGATCGGCTTTGACTGCACTAGAGTAGGCGGCGGTGACAGATTACCTGACCATTTTCAGCTACTTTGAGAACAGAAGTACAATCATTAATTTTATCCTTTTCATTTTTCAGGAAAGCTAAAAAAAAAACAAGAATCCCAGTAGTGTAGCTTTTTTGTTGGACGAATCAATTCCCCAATGCTGGGTAATAGCAAATCCTGTTGTGAAAAGCTGATAACAATCAATCATATAAGTAGTCGTGCAAAATTAATTTCCTAGTGAAGATAGGCAAGAGGCAAGAGGCAAGAGGCAAGAGGCAAGAGGCAAGAGGTGGTTAGATATGTGTAATTAATTTTGCTTAGGTACTTAGTCATTGCCAAACAGCTCGAATCATTAAAAATTTGATTTCCCCAAAACTTTGCGCTTTAAAGCTAGAACACGAGGACGCGCACCTTGACTAGAAAATCCTAACCCTTCACGGAATATTTCGGGCATATAATAACGAACTGCATCTTCTTTATCCTTGTCCTCGTAAATTACTCCCATTTGCTCAAGAACATTGACTGTAGTAGCATCCAGAGCAAACTGTTCTAGAGAAAAAGGAATTTTTTTATCACTATATTGGGTTAAACTTTTTTGTACCCAGCTTTCAAATATAGGATATTCTTCTTTTGCTTCTCTAACTTTTTCCTGACTACAGGGTTCAAGCGCTCGTCGAATCGCTTGGGGAGGCAACAGTCTAGTATTCGACCATTTAGGAAATTGTACTTCTTCTGTTTTTTCTACAGTAACATTCGCAGCATAATACAAAAATCTCACAATATCCCTAGCTTGCAGTCTCCCATTAAAATCAGTTAAAGCCGCAAAAATCCAATTGGCTGACTTAGCTTCTTTGGAATTATCTAAACCTAATTTTTTGCCCCAAAGTAGTTCTAATTTTTCTTTTAAATCTTCAATTGAACAATCGAATAAATCCTGAGAGCGAGCATTAATAACTGATGATTGTATGCAGAGCCAATAGGAAAGTTTAATGAACGATTCTAGATTCCAAGATAGATCATAATCACGATATAAGCCTTCAAATTGTTGCAAGTTTTGTGTGATGATATGTTGGAGAAAATCTCGACGCAGAAAAATTATTAACCCAATATGAGAGTCTCGGATATCCCACAACTTATTCGGTAAATTTTCAATCAAAGCTTTTAAAGCTTTTTGCTGCTGGTTATCCGTAGCTATATGAGGAAAATTATCTTCTAAACCATCGAATAAAAATATAACTCTTGAATTTTTATCCTGAAGATAATGATTGAGTTTCTGAAGATTTGTATCGGGATCATTATAACCCACCACAGTAGAAATTTCTCTGATCCAAAAATTTGCCCAATTAACCTCATTCCAATCTTTATTAGATAGGGATTGAGTTATTTTATCTTCTAAGTCGGAAGCAGTAAAATGGTATTCTTGATTATCTATTGATTTCATTACATTTTCTCTAGCTTCCTTGAGAATATTTTTAGCATTTCCATCTAACTTTTTCGATTGTAGTAGGGGAAATATTAAACCGAGATTTTCTCGGGAATTTTCTTGATTTTGAGGATCAACTTTATTTAAAAAATTTTCCCAAGACTGTAGGCGAGATAGCTGAATATAATTAAAGGTTTTTCCCGCACCTTTAGCACCAATTGAGATAACATTAGGTAGTTTATCTTGAAAATTACGAGCCAGATTTTTTAATGGCTCGGTAATGAGTAAATCTTCCCCTTGTCCCCTTTCTGCATAAATATATTTATTGCAAGTATCCCTGAGTTTTTTCACATCATCTAAGGAGTTATCTGAAGGTGTGGCTGATGCAATGCTATTATTAGATAATTTATCTTCTGCCCATTGTCTTGCCAGTTCCATCAAGGAAGTTGAACTTAATTTGTTTTGAGCTTCGTCCCAATTGTTAACATATAGTAACTCTTGGGCGAAATAAGTTTCTTTAATATCCAGTCTAGTAGTATATAAACTCTCATTTTTGGGTTGAACATAAGCCGACTGTAATTGCTCTAAAATATTCTCAAATGCTGATAAATTTCTGACTTCTGGGGTTAAAAAACTAATAATTATCGAAGGATCATAATAATTATCATCCTTTACTTTTGAGTCACTGGGAGCTAGTAAGCCAATTTTTTCTAAAACCATCCTGACACCTCGCCAAGATTGCTCATTAACTGTTGTTACTAAAAATCTTTGGATTCTAGAGTCAAATAAAATTGGGCTAGAAATTTCACTTAATCCTGCTCTTAAATCAATAAATATATAATCTACTGCTAATTTTTGCCCTAATTGATGAATTGCATCCCCTACCTCCCAAGCACCCGACGGATTTCTGGCTAAATTTTCTGGCAGTATAGGAGTATCTAAAAGTTCTTCTTCTTCAATAAAAGCTGGTAAAAAATATAAAGTTGATTTATTTTGCTGTTTGGCAGTTTTCTTAATTTCTTGAGTTACCCAAGAGAGTGCCACCTCTAGAGATGGCTTGGGATATTGATAAACTTCTAAAAAATTGCTCAAAGATACGGTTGCCTCTTGATTTTCATTCCTTTGCCAATAGGTTAACCCCGGAGCCTCTAAATCTGAGTCAATAACTAAAATTTTAACTGGTTTATTTATCTCTTTTGCTCTTGCTAAGAGAGCAAGAATATAAGCAGCTAAATGTAGGGTTCTTCCCACACCACCTTTAAAAGAATAAAAAGCAATAATTTCTGGCTTATCTTGATAAGCATTGGCTAAAAAATTATCCGATTGCTCTGAATCTTTATTTGCTTTTAAATAAGCGACTTCCTGCCAAAAAGGTCGAATCGATGGAGAAAAATCAGAACTATTATCTATTAAAATAAATTCTACAGGAATAGAAGCATTATCAATATCTAGCTGAATAATTTGTTCTGATTCTTGATACCAATCTCCGAACCATTCTTTTAATATTGAGTTAGCTTTTGGTTGATCATCTTGATTTTGAATACCAATCTCTAAAGCACTACTAAAACAACTAATTTTAACAATACCATCAGGTAAGTCATTTCCGTTAGCGGTTTCGCGAGCAATTTTTCTTTTAATATCAAACCAAGTTAGTAATGGCCGTCTTCTCATAGTCTCTGCAACTCCTGTGCAATCCAACGTAATATATCTAACAATTTTTTTTCTAATTCACTATCCTTGATATTTTCACAGCATCCCCCATATCGCCACATTTGATTAATTTCACCGCAAGAAAGCTCTCTCTCTTGATTATTTTTTAAAGGTTTCATACTTAATTGTGAGGGAAGTTTTAGTTTTTCTCCCGCAGCTAGTTTGTCTAGTAACTTATTTATATCATGCCGCACTTCAAGTAATTCTCGACAAGAATCGGTGCAATCTTTACTTTGTCTTTTCAGTAAAACCGCTTTGAGACCACATTCAACGGAGTAAAATAGCAATAAACGATGAGCGTTAGTTCTGATTTCGACCTTTGCCGCTCGTTGATTTTCTCTCCATGCTTTTTGTAGTTCTCTGTCTGTAAAAGGAATCACCCAGTCAACCCTTTGCACGATAGGGTTAGATCCTAGCACAAAAAAACCCGCTGGCGCGGGCTTTTTCCACAAAACCAAAGTTTTAATTAACCTAACAACGCTTTTGCCTTCGCTACCACGTTATCCACGGTAAAACCGAACTTCTCTGACATTCCTAGATAAAATATCGTAATTTTGTTAAAATAATCTCAAAGAAAAGCCTCTAAAATCAAAGGTAATGTCTAAAATCGCTAAAAAACTTAGTAATTCTCCTTTTCGTTATCCCGGCGGTAAATTTTATGCCCGTAAGCTAATCTTAGCTTGTCTTCCCAGTCACCATAAGTATTGTGAACCTTTTGCGGGGGGAGCATCTATATTCTTTGCTAAGGAAAGTGTAGCAGAGAATATTCTCAATGACAAAGATGAGGAATTAATGAACTGTTATCGACATATCAAAGATCATCTTAATAGTCTAATTGAATTATTAAAAGGTCTAAACGCTACCAAGGAATTACACAATTATTATAAAAATGAATTTCAACCAGCCAATGACCTAGAAAGAGCCATGCGTTGGTATTATCTAAATAGAACTTCCTACTCAGGAATTATGAAACTTGAAAATTGTTATTGGGGCTATGGTGATAAGTATTCTATGCGTCCTGAAAACTGGCCTTCTCACCTAAAAACCACTTCGGAAAAACTGCAAAATGTCAATTTATCTTGTTTAGATTTTGAAGATTTAATCAATCAATTACCCGATGATTACTTTTTATTTGTCGATCCTCCTTACTTTCAAGCAGATCAAAATAAATTCTATTCCTGCTTCTTCAGTCTAGAAGATCATGAAAGGTTATGTAAGAAGTTGAAAAAACATCAACATCGATTTAAATTTCTTTTGACTTATGATAATTGCTCCGAAATTAGAGAAATGTATGATTGGTGTATTTCTTTACAAGATAATGAATGGAATTACACTATTAATCGAACTGATGATCAAAAAAATGGTTTAAAATTGGAACATGGTTATCAGAGTGAAAGACGCAAGGGCAAGGAGGTATTTATTGCTAATTATGATCTTGAGAAACCTGCAAGATTTACACCTCTACAATTAAGTTTATTCGATGTATCTTGATTCCTAATTTTAATCAAGTAAATCCTCTATTTTTTCTATCGGTAGCCATGGTTGTAGAGGTTCAGCCGTATTAACATCAAAGAAAATTTTGGGATAATTAGGGATGAAATTACAGTTGTGATCGTGGCATTTCTGGCGAGAACACTTGATATTATTGGTTTGATTTGCTGTTAAATCTTTACTTCTGGCAACGTACATTTTCAAAAGGGCTTCTTCTTGATTATTAATATTAATTTTGCTTAAAAATATTTGCTCTTTTGGTGTGGGGTTCCAAACAAATAGTCCCGTTTCTAAATTGGTCTGAAAAAAAGCATTGGCAAGAGATGTAATCACTAAATCAAAATCTGTTTCAATATATTGATCTTTGTGAATATTGAGGCTTGTTGAAGGTATTCCTATCAATTTAGACCTTTGTTCTGCCGCTTTGTCTCCTAAGGTTCTTGATCTCATACATTTGACTTCAATAAAAGGTCTGATACCTCCCTGAAGACGGAAACTACCTTTTTTGGCTAACTTACATTCAGCAGAGTATTTTTTGGCGTTTTTTTGATTGATAATAGCTACATCTATATCGTGAGAACCAGCTTGAGGATTTAAGCGAGGATTAGTAACTAAATAATTATTCGCGAGTATTTTTGACAGTTCATCTTGTACAGTGAACTCAAAAAACTTGCCACGAATCATAGGAATAACTTTTGGATCATTGAGAACTTCTGTAATATATTTGATATTCAAACTATAACTCTTACAAAAACTTTCTATTTTTTCAAACCATTCCCATTCAAGCTCGTTATCATGCAAAAACTGCTCAAGCAATTTAATCAAATCTTCTGACATCATCAGTATTTACATCGGAATTTATAGACATAGTGTTAAAAAGCTCCGAAAGACTTATGTTTAATGCTCTACATAAAGAAATCAAGCATAGTAAAGAAGGATTCCTTTTACCACGTTCAAGAAGACTGATGTAAGTTCTATCCAAATTGGCCGCTTCGGCCAACCTTTCTTGGGATAAACCCTTTTGAATGCGAGCATTATGTAAACATCTGCCAAATTGAGCTAAATTGTTCAAGGGGTGACAAGGCGACTAAAAGGCTTGCTGGATAAGGCGCATAGCCGTTAGACCCCTAGAAAAATCGGGGTGTTTTCCTGGCTTGAGGCGGATCAAAGAAAAGGCGAGTTCCGAGTACGCGTCCATCGACTCGATCCAGAAGCTCCCATAAGTACCTATCCAAAAATCGCTATGTCTTTCCGGACCGCGTTTCGCTTCTTTGGAGCGACAAATATAATCGCGAGTTCCCGATTTCTTGAGATTTTGACCCCGGGTTGTATTCAAAGAGTAAGCGATAGCGATTAATAAAATTAAGGCGAGAAAGCGAGGCTCGCTCACTTTCGTTTTTTCAAGATTATATCCTCCCGTTTTACAATCTTTGAACATCGCTTCAATCCCGAATCGAGATTTATATAACTTGAGAGTTATCTCTAAAGATTCTAGGTTGGTCAATAAATACCAAGGCTCTTTAGACCCTTTAGTTCGATAACCTCTTTTCCAATAAGTTGCTAGGTTGAACCCCTCGATCTCATGGCTTTTCGTGTGGGTCACTCCCCGAAAGAAGTTTCGCTCGCCCCGGTTCGGTTCTAACTCGGAAAGGGCTTGATAGTTTTCTCCATCTTTCAATCGCGTGTAGGTACTTTTCTTTTGACGGAAGATAAAAGCTACACCTCTGTCGTCAAGCCACTTCCCTAATTGCGCTGACTGAAATTCACGGTCTCCCATTACGACGAGCGGATAGGGTTTCAACAACCCTAAGACTGGCTTGAGGAATTTTTTCTGTTCCCCGAGAGCGCTACTTCCTTTTTTATTCAGTAACACCCAATATACGGGCAAAGCTCTCCGACCACAAATCACACTGGCGACGAATAAATTTCTCCCCTTCCAATCGGTTCTATCTATGACG
>NZ_JACJQV010000236.1 GCF_014696875.1 Microcystis wesenbergii FACHB-1317
ACACTTTTGTGGAAGCTTTAGAAGCTTTTCGGACAGCGATGTCTTTCCGTTTCTTTGAGTGGCTGACCGAGAATCGGGATGTGTTTGCCGCTTACAAAGCCAGTTTAGGCTTTATTTGGGCTTGAAATTTGTTTAAGTCCCAATAGATAATCAGTCTTTAATAACTGGATTTAGTATAAAAGGGCAGCGATGGTCAAAATCGCTACAATAATACATAAAACCCCAATTGTGAGGAAAGCCTATCGATACCATCTTCGGCAATACCCAAGGACTAAAAGCTAGTCAGATGAAACAGCTACAAAGGCTGTACCATGAACGCTTGCCTATTGATACTCTCACCACCCCAGAATTCGCCCAAAGACTGGCGGCCATCAGTACCGATATCCATCAACCCCTCTGCACCTATATCAACCGTCGCGGCCAGGTAATTCGTGTGGGAGTGGGAACCCCCCGACAAACCCAATTTTCTCTCTTGGAACTACCCCGCTACGGTTCCGAACGTCTTTGCGGAATTCGTTGCATCGCCACGGAACTCAAGCAGGAACCGCCAAAAGAATCCAGTTTAACCGCCATGGCTCTGCAAAGATTAGACGCACTGGTGATCTTAACCCTAACTGGCACAGGCATGATCCGTCGCGGTGGTGGGGCAACCGGTTATGTGGAGCAGGTCTATCTGGCGCATCTCATACCACAAAGTCAAACAAATGTCAATAGTAATATATACTGGTCTGTCTCCCCGCCCTTAAATCTAGAGGATTTAAGCAAACAGGACTTTTTAGAGTTAGTGGAAGGACTAGAGGCGGAGTTTCAGCGAGAATTTACCGCTATAACCGTTGATACAGCCGAAGATCGGGTGCTATTGGTTGGTTTAATGACCGACAATATGAGCGATCGCCAGTTTGAGGACGGTTTAAGCGAATTAGAGCGTTTAGTTGATACCGCCGGGGGTAAAGTTTTGCAAGTCACCCGACAAAAACGGGATCATCCCCATCCTCAAACTGTGATCGGTTCGGGAAAAGTGGCAGAAATCGCCCTACAGGTGCAAACTTCGGGGGCTAATTTAGTTGTATTCAATCGCGACCTTTCTCCCGCCCAAATTCGCAATCTAGAGAACCAAATCGGGGTGAGAGTGGTCGATCGCACCGAGGTAATCCTGGACATTTTCGCCCAACGGGCCCAATCCCAAGCGGGTAAACTACAGGTAGAATTAGCCCAATTAGAATACACTTTACCCCGTCTCACGGGGCGCGGATTAGCCATGTCGAGATTAGGGGGAGGAATTGGCACTCGTGGACCGGGGGAGACAAAATTAGAAACAGAACGCCGAACTATTCAACGTCGTTTATCCCGTCTCCAGGATGAGGTGGATCAACTGCAAGCTCATCGTTCCCGTTTACGCAAACAACGGCAAAAACAAGATGTAGCCAGTGTAGCGATCGTCGGTTACACCAATGCGGGAAAATCTACTTTAATTAATGCTCTCACCGCTGCCGAAGTTTATACTGCCGATCAACTGTTTGCTACCCTCGATCCCACCACCCGACGCTTAACTATTACCGATCCCCTCACCCAAGTCTCTCACACCCTGTTACTAACCGATACGGTGGGTTTTATCCACGAATTACCCCCCGCGCTGGTGGATGCTTTTCGGGCAACTTTAGAGGAAGTAACGGAAGCAGAGGCATTACTCCATCTGGTGGATCTCTCCCATCCAGCTTGGGAAAGTCAGATTGCCTCGGTATTAAAAATCCTCTCGGAGATGCCGATTCAAACCGGTCCGATGTTAATGGTGTTTAATAAGTTGGATCAGGTAAAAAGCGACGATTTGGAAATAGCTAAGGAAAAATATCCCCAAGCTGTTTTTATCTCGGCTATTCGTCGGCTAGGATTGGAAACTTTAAAACAAAAGTTAATCGATTTAATCGCTTAATTAGGGTTTGCTGAAAAAGTTTTTCCTGGGGGCAGGGTGTGGGGTGTGGGGTGTGGGGTGTGGGGTTTTACCATTATTCAGCAAACCCTACCTAATTTTCAGGGAAAAAGTGCCTAAATTTCCCCCCGATCACTACAAGGGTCAGCACTTTTTGAGAGAAAAAAAGTCTAAAAGCCTTATCTAACAAGGTTTTTAGATTTATTCAGCAAACTCTACATAAGAGCCTTGCGATCGCCAATAAAAATACCAGGTTTTTGAAGAGGGCGAACGCAATTCGCCCCTACCGCTCAAAACCTGGCACCTAATTTGAGATTTATTTAGCAGACCCTAATTACTAATTATTTCTGCTCTTTCAACAAATCGATGATAGTATCCAGTTTCTTCTCAAGTTTTTGGTTTTCTTCCTCCAATTTAGCAATCTTATCCAACAATGCTTGATTGTCACTGACTGCCGCAGCAGCGCGTAATTTACGCACATCCCGACCAAAGCCCATCAATGCCGGACGTTCCACATAAGTAACCCGGTGCAGTACCCGCCAGGCTTTATTGGGTTTACCTGCTTGGGTCTCACGCAAGGCCCGCGCTTCTTCGTCGTTGCTACGCAGCCATTCAGGATCGACCACATAGTTAAAGAAGTCGTGGAAGTTATCGGTACTTCCTTCCAGGTAGAAACTCATAAACCGATAGCGATCTACTTTTTCCCCGGGCAGAATCGGGCGATCGTTGTAATCGGTGATGCCTTTATACTCCAAACCACTCAGAGCTACATTCAACTGAAAACCCTTACTCCGAGCTTCAGTTTTGCTCATGGTTTGAGTTAAATTGACCGTAGCCTGGGCAGTGAGTTCTATATCAGCACCTAATGAGAATGAACTCTCAACTCCTAACCCGGCATTCATCGCAAAAGAGCCACCAATAGTATGCTCTACGGTGTTGGCAAAGCTTTGAGCTTCAGTTCGCAGACCACCATCGGCATCCCAAACGTAGGTATTGACGATATTGCGCTTACCCGCCCGAATTTGGATATCTTCCATCCGTTTCTGCCAGCTTGCAAAACCTTCTATGGCTTGCGCTCGTTTCTCTTGGTCATTAATTTTGCTTTGGATTTCGGCCTGTTTTGCTTTGGCGGCAGCGTTGGTCTTGTCAGAAGCAGCGGCAGCATCTGCTTGAAATTGTTCAACTTTCTGGTCTTGCTCCTTTTTCTTCTCCTCGTCAGTCATTTGGGTACTGGGTTTGTCTTCTTCCCGTTGCACTCCAATGCTGGTTGGTGCAGGTCCACTGTCGATATTCCGATCTAAAGAGGTTCCATTGGAACGCACATCAAAGTTAGAAAAGTAAGATTCTCGGCGTTTATCTTCCGCTTCAATTTGGCGTTTTAAGTCATACGCCTCTTTCAGGCGATAGTAACTAGCGGGATAAAGGGAACCGTACTGGCTACGCATTTCGGGAACGTGCTTGAAGAAGCGATCGCTTGTGGCAATGCTGCCAGTCATCCCATCCAAGCTACCGTTCATCGTGTAGGCAGGATTCATCAAAAAGGTGATGGTGTTGACATCTGGAGGAATGCCATCTACCGGCTGCACTTGGTAGCCCACCATTCTGCCACTGCGGGCTAGTCGGGTGACAAACACATCTGCCAAGGCTGAAACAACCAACGCATAGCCAATATTCTTGGGAATAAATCGTGTTCCCAAATGGGGAAACTTAGTAGTTTCTTCTGGTGTGCCGCGTAGTTCCAGTTTATCGGTCATGCTCAGAGATGAACTGGAAGTAATGTTACTTTCATTTTGGTATTGGTAGCTGAAGTCCAAATTACCTTTGAAACCGACTCTGGTACTGGTTTCGATGGAACTTCCCATACCCATAGGTGCTGTGAGGATAGACATTGTTCCCCCTGCTCCAGTAAAGGTATCAGTTGTTGCTCCTAACCCATGATCTTGTGCTCGATTCCAACTAAACTCGACATCTTCCGATATGGTTAATTCTACAGAAGTTGCACCGTTGTAATCGTCTGATAAGGTTAGGTTTTCACTGGGTACGGGGGGTGGCCCCTCAATATACCCCAACAAAGTGGGAGCAAATTGGGCGTTACCAATCCATTTAAGTTCTAAGGTTTCAATCCGCTTATCGGGTAGCAGGGTGACTCCGTTGGCAGTGGGATAAGCAAAGAACCGCCGCATGATGGCAACTTTGGTTTTTGTGGATGATTCCAGAGTCACGGTGCTGTACTCAGCAGAAACTAGGGCATCGCTACCGATGGGTAGGGTATTATCATCTACCGTCACGGCTTCATAGACAGTGCCATGATTGTTGCCCACTAGGTCTAGGACTTTTCGGGTACTACCTTCCAGTCGGATTTCATTGAGGGGATAGTAAGCTACTAAGTTTGGTTCTTTACCACTCAGCCGCTTGTAAGCATCCGCCTGAATTTCTGCTTGGGTACGGGCAACTTCCCAGATGCGAACCTCAGCGATGTTACCGTTAAACAAATCTGTTTTCCCTCCTGACCAAACTCCTGCGCCAATTTGAAAGGGATCAGAAGAGTTTCCATAATTTTGGGTTTGAGAACCACCAGTTTTGATTGGTACTCCATCGAGATAAAGAAGTACATTTGTGCCGTTACCAACCACTGCTACATGATGCCACTCATGAAGTGGATAAACAGCATCAGCATGAAACGAGTTACTGTAGTCCTTTGTCCAGACAACCAGTTTTTGGGAATTGATGCCAAATTCAATCACATCGTTTTGCCCAAATAGAGAGATTCTTCCGTTTTCTGGTAGGGAGAGAGCTTTCACCCAACCTTCCAGAGTGAAGGTGGACAAATTATTCATTAAGCTTTTGGAGGCAGTAATATAACTATTAACCCCATCAAACTTCATCACTGTATTGTCGATATTGCCAATGGGGGCCGTACAACCCCACCAATCTGCCCCAGATACCGTGGCCTTATTGCCATTACCGGAATGGTCGCGCACTTCCACTCCTGTGGCTTCATTCATGGGGTAGTAAGCCAATAAACCTGGTTCGTTACCACTAAGCAAGGTTTTACTGTTGACGGCAATTTCATCGTCACTTAGGGCAACTACCCAAATACGAACTTCGGCAACTTTTCCAAAAGGTTCCCAATCTTCCTTACGGTTACCAATAAACGCAACATTGTTCTTAGCTTTCAGACTAGCTTTCTTAAGGTCTTCAACCTTTTTCTTTGCGCCTTCATCATTGGGGTTTTTCGTCAGATTCTGCTCGGCATCTTTTAGGGCTTTTGCTTTCACATCACCCACTTTTTTGCCATCAATATAAAACAGAGTCGTATCTCCCCGACCGACGGCAGCGATATGATGCCATCCCTCGGTTAACAACTCCATATTGAAACCGCTATCGTAAAAGTTATTCCCCAAGGAATCATTGGTCAGATAAGTCCCTAACTGTTTACGATTTCTGACAAGAAGGATGTGATGATCCACATCGTTGCCTCGGATTAAGGTATTCCATTCTCCTAAATCAGGTAATGGATAAACAAACCAAGCTTCAACACTCCAGTCATCTGCAAGATAAAAGGGTTTATTTAAGGTAACGATACTGTTGCTGTTGCTAAAGTTCAAACAGGCCCGTTGAGCATCAGGAATCCACTGTTCAAAAGTAGCATTTTTGCTGTCTGCGGTAGCATCATAGTTCGTTTGTCGCATCCGTCCTGCGCGGTCAAAATAACTCAATTGGACATTGCCTTCACAAGTTTCAATGGCATTGAGGCGGCTGGCAGGTTGCACAAAACCAAGTAACGATCCTTGAGTCACTAACCCCTTGCTATCTTTAGCAACTTCGGGCATAGTTGGGGGCTTTGCCTGAGTGTTTTTGACAGCAGTGAGGAAGGTAGTGTTCAGGGTGTTGATACTTGTTTGAATGCTGGTGAGGTCACGATTAACCGATACTAGGCGAGTTCTCCATCCTTCTTCCTTATTTTTACCCTCCTTTAGTATTTGCTCGAGTTGGTTTAATTCAGTCCTTGCTAGACTAAGTTGTTGGCGTATTTCTTCCAAATTTCGATAAGCCCTTTCTATCTTATCATTGGTTTGCTCTTTTGTTGGTTGTAATTTCCACTTAGTCCAATTATCACCATAAGAAGAGATCATTTCTATCAATACATAATCGCCACTCATGTGTTCACAAAACCGACCTGTTTGCTTATTTTGGATATAGTAATATCCCCCGCCTGCATCCGTAAATTTCCACTTAGTCCAATCATCACCATAAGCAGGAAGCATCAATAAAATGGACTTTATGAAGGAAGTTGTCTGACAAAACAAACCTGTTTGCTTATGTTGGATATAGTAATATCCCCCGCCTGCATCCAGAAATTTCCACTTAGTCCAATCATCACCATAAGAAGAGATCAATTCTACGCTTGCGGCGTTGCTGCTGTCAAGCTCCAGGTGTTCCCAAAACAAGCTTGTTTGTTTATGTTGAATAAAACACCAATAATTCAAAGGGTTATTCAGGGCATCATTGTAAATTTGATTGAGATTTCCTTCTTGGGATACAAAAGCTGAAACGTCAAGCTTTAATTGATTGACACGGTTTCGTGTTTCTTCGAGATTTTGTAATGCAGCAAGTTTTGCGTCTAACTCTCGCTTTTCTTTGAGCAGAACAATTTCCTCTTTCTCTTTCACCTCCAGTTCTTTTAACTTCACCGCTAAGGTGGCATGGTTATCCACCAAAGTTGTCAAAGTCACATCGTCTGTGTATTTCGCTTCCGTAATACTATCGGATAAGAGGCGAATCTGGTGTTTGCGAATTTCCAGCGATTGCCAATTTCCTTTAACATTGGCAATTTCAAAGGAACGTAACACACTGACTTCATCGGGAATTGTCACATTACAGGAAGCACGATACCAACCATTACCCAAGACTTCAAACTTATTTTGTACCGCCGAAATGGTCTTTTTATCTTCGGCACTGCGGCTGGTTTTTCCCCAATAGGAAAAGGTAAAAATCTTCGTGCCAATATTTTTACCATCGGCATTGTCTAGATAGGCTAAATTAACCAGATTGGGTGAGTTAACTTTAAACTCAAAACTTTCCTCGTAAGTTGCCCGTTCGCTGACAGCAAATAGCTCAGAATTGCTATATTTAACTGCATTTAACTCGCTTCCCAGTGTACGGCTAAGGGTAGCAGCACTGACATACGGTTCACCATAGACAGTGCCATCATTGCCGTTCACAGAAAAGTCAACTACTTTGCCTTCGGAGATACCACCTAAGCGCCAATACCCCACTAAACCGACTTCTTTTCCTGTCAGTTGTAGGTACATACTATTTTTAATGTCTTCAGCAGTCCGGGCTATTTTCCAAACACGGAGATCGCTAATTTTGCCTTGAAAATAGCTATCACTAGACCAATTACTGCGAGCGATATAATTTTGAGTCCGCTTAATGGTTTTAGGAAGGTGTAGAGAGCTAGTTTGAATGACTTCACCGTTTTTGTAGAGGGTACCCTGACCATTCAACCCGTCAATAGTGGCCGCTAAGTGTATCCATTTTCCAGTTTCCAACACTCCTAGCGATGCGGATCCAATACCACCTTGTAATTTTTGTCCTTCGAAGATATTAAGGTAGATTGTGCCTCTGCCGCCATTGGCAAGATTAGCAAATATAATATTATCTACCCCTGCTCCATTCCCAAAATCAATAATTCGGGAATTTGATTTCAAACTGTCATACCAAACCCAAGCTTCTACTGTGAATCCCTCGGAGAAATTGTGATTCATTTCGGGTAGAGAGATATAATCATCCACGCCATCAAACACGATTCCCCGCCGCTTTTGGGATACCAATTTCACATTAACAGCCTCTCCGATTGCTCATTTGCGTTCAATGACAAAATGGGTGTCATCAATTCTTCGCACGGGGTAGCTGTCTTTGTAGTCTTCTGTGCCGGTAATTTGGACTTGATCGCCATTTTCCAAACCATGATTAGCACAGGTGACTCGTAATTTGCCCTCGGCGGTTTTTTCATAAGCGGTAATCATGCCATCAAAAATCAAACCACCTTCTTCTTGGTCTTCTTTTTCCCAATAACCCAAGCCGCGCTCCAAGGGGATGTCAATATCAAAGGTATTTTTATCTACTTTAATTGTTGGATATAACCCTTGATAATCGCTGGTGCCGCTGATTTTTACCAAATCGTAATTGGCTAATTTTGATGCGCCGCCATCGGTGGATATTTTAACTAAATCTTCGATATCTTCCTCATCAGTTCCTGCGGCGAATCCGCTAATAATTCCTTGGGGAGGAGGGGTTGTGTCACCTATTGCTTTTATTTCATCTAAGGTGTTTAAGGGTAACAAAACTTCTCGCTGACGACTGCGAATAAGCTTGCTATCGGGGTTTTTGTTAATTTCTCCTAAAGTACCATCCCCGGCGATGGCAAAACTGAAAACGGCTGCCCCTTTATCTGTGGGAATTGCTAACATTAATCGCGTGGCAGTTTTCAACAGTTGTTCTTCCCCAGACTGGGTTTCTTGCGCCTGTTGTAAATCGTATTTAGTGGCCGATAAACCGTTGGTGACTGTCACATCCTTAATGTCTAAAGTCCGCTTAATCACCCCCGGAATTTTTCGGGGAACTAGGCTATCCTTTGATTCTTCAAAAACGGTGTAATCTTTAACCTCAAATAGTCCTGCTTCCGAGGCGCGAATCGTGGTTAATTCGACTTTCTTGGTTTGGCTATTGTAGGCGAAAATATGCCAGCGATAAACATCATTTTCAATGGTGGGAACCAATACCACAGAAAACCAGCCTTTGTGCAGGTTATTAACTAAACATAATTCGGTGGTGGGTTCATAGAAAAATTTACCGTTGGCATCACGAAAGTCTAAGGTATCCACATTAACCAGTCCGTTAGACCCCTGTTGCATATTTTTCGTGGGGGCGTGTTTCCGCTTACTCCGCTTAAACCGAACTTCTAGCTTGCGGTTCAGCTTATTGGTCATGCCATCTAACACAAATCTGTCCACTAATAGTGTGTTGCTGGTGGACTGCCGAAAAACATAAATATGTTCCAGGGCGGCAATGACTTGTACTGGCGCAACTGCGGTTACATTTTCGGTTTTGTAAAGGGATTTGAGGAGATATCGACTGGTATCTTGTTGGTCAGTCAGTTCGGCTTTTTCTTTCTCAATTACCGACTGGTCATCATCTTCATCGGGAAATTCTAGTGTTTGCCAGTTTTCCCAGCCGGTTCTTTGGTCGGCGGGGGTGTTGAGGTAGCTATCTTCAAACCCCTCTTGCTTGACTGTGTAGGAAATTTTCCCTTCGGCATCGGTGGCGAACACCACTATCTTGCTCTCGTGGGTAATCGTACTAATATGTTGTAGTTTGTCTTTGAGTAGGTACATAAGTGTCTTTTCAGTTAGTTGGTTTACAGATCCGACAAAACAAAAACGATGACCGCACTATCCCCGGCCATCTAGCCTAATCGGCCTTTGGGTTCCGGGATAACTACGGATTATTCAGGAAAGTTTCCTTGACTTTTACCTTTAATCCGCCAGCCATCCGTAATCATAATTACCGATTATCCGCCCCGCCCCGATTTTTTAACAAATTTTTAGTTTTAACCGTTCAGGGGGGAGATAAATGATCTAGGAGACTGCTGGCTCTCCTCGACTTTGTGTGATAATCAGTGCTTATCATTCGTAGGAGTCTTGCTAGACAAGGCTTTAAAGACTATATTGCCAGAAAATTATGGTTCTTCGTTACTTGGTATGGTTCGATTGGGTGGCATAAATCGACTAAATCCTTGTCTGGCAATAGATTTAATCGAAAACAATTGACAAAAATCGCCAAATGTTTTTCTCTATAAGAGTTTCATTTCTTATAATCCTGTACGTTGCATAAGACAAACCGAAGAACCAAAATTATCGGCTGCATCTCCTATTTGTGACTTTCCCTCACATATATGTGGGCAGCAGCAGTTAAGTAGCTGGTTATAATTAAATTAAAAATGGATTTTAGGTTCGATCCCCCCTGTCCCCCTTGATAAGGGGGATGCTGATCCCCCCTTAATCGTAGGGCTGTTTCATTCTCCCATCAGAATATCAAAAGTAAAAGCGATCACTATCAGGTAAAATGATAAGTGACCGCCAACCTTTCAAATATATGTTGAGCTTAATAGAAAAACTAAAACAAGTCAAGGACTTTCGGAAAGATCAAGGAAAAAGACACCCTTTATGGATAGTATTAGTAGTAATAATACTGGGAACAATGCTAGGATACTCAGGTTATAGAGAGCTAGGAGAGTTTGCTAAAAATAATCGGCACAGGCTGAGTAAAGAATTTAACATAATTCCAGAAAGAGTCCCATCCTATTCAACAATTAGAAGGGTGATGATGGGAGTTGATGGTCAGATTTTGTTAAAAATGTTTAATGAATGGGCATTACAAGAATATGGACAAAGAGATGATATAAATTGGCTAGGCATAGATGGAAAAAGTCTCAAAAACACCCTAAAGAATCCTAACAATGAACAACAAAATTTTATTATGTTTATCTCATTGTTTAGTCAAGAAAGTGGCTTGGTATTACACTTAAAAAGAATCGAAAACAAAAAAGGGTCTGAAATCGACGAAGGTCAAGCTATAATTGAGGATTGCTCTCTCCAAAATAAAGTTTTTACTGGCGATGCTTTACACTGTCAGAAGAAAACAATCAGCTTAATAGCCAAGACTAAAAATGATTATGTTATCACCGTTAAAGGAAATCAGAAAAATCTTTATCAGCGAATTCAAGACCTGAGTAATTCCTCAAAGCCAGAAAGTTGTTTTCTTGAACAAGATAATAGTCATGGTCGAAAAATATCAAG
>NZ_JACJQV010000237.1 GCF_014696875.1 Microcystis wesenbergii FACHB-1317
AGTTTTTCTATTAAGCTCAACATATGTTTCAAAAGTTCGCGTTCACTTCTCATTTTACCTGACAGTGATCGCTTTTACTTTTGATATTCTGATGGGAGAATGAAACAGCCCTACCCCTTGCCCCCCCGACGTCGGGGGGGTTGGGGGGGTGACAATTAGCCTACAAATGCCGTTGGTATGGGAGAAACTACATCGAAATAGATAGATGGTTTCCTAGCTCTAAAAGGTGTAGTAATTGCGGGTATATTGCCCTTGAAAATGCCGTTAAATGTTCGAGAGTGGGATTGTCCAGACTGTGGGACGCACCATGACCGAGATATTAACGCCAGTAAAAATATTTTGGCCGCAGGGCTTGCGGTGTCAGTCTGTAGAGCGACCTGATGACCAGAACAGAGTAAATCTGTTAAGGCAGGTGCGAAAAATCCTTCGGGAAAGAAGCAGAAACCCAAATCGTGAGGTTTGGGAATCGCCGTCCGTTTTACGGCGGCGAGGATGTCAACTTAATTAGGAGCAAGCTAGGAAGCAGAAATGGGACAGGAGCAAGAAGGGCGTTCCTGGTAGCAGGGGCAAGATCACCCCAGCAATTCCTATGATCAAACTAGCGATGGCGATCGCATTGAGAATTTCTTTTCCTATTCCTTCATATCCAGTCAAAAAGTTTTGCAGTTCCCCCAAGAACTGGTCCGAAAAACTCCCTAACTCGGCTTCTAAGGCTTCTAGAGCAGCAGTTGGCAAGAGGGCGAGGGAATCTGCCTCTTGAACGAGCGCTAAAATTGCTGCCTGCTGTTCGGACTCCGAACCGGGGTGACTCTGATAGTTGATGATCGCGCAACTTGCCGCCGGATTGATGCGGACTTCCCCAATCCAAGGAAGGGACTGGAGGGCATAAGTCAGTTTCTCGCTATATGTGGTATCTCCAGCCAGTTTGGGGATGCCCAGGCGAAGGCGCCCCGGCAGCGAGTGCAGCACTTGGCAGTCAATTTTTGGCTGGTGGGCGATCTCGCGTAGCGAGCGCGTTGCGACCGGCAGGACTTGAGCGTTGCTTACGTTAGTCTGAAGGTTTAATTCAAGGGTTGCGAGTGCTGGAGTCATTTTCTTTTCTTGCTTTCTCTACCGATCACGATGGTCAAACATTGCTATGTCCAACTTTAAACCAAATTAATTCAGTTTGACCTTTTAGACTAAAGGGTTTTTTGATACCCTAGAAGTGATCAAATAGCGAGGCAATCATGGAAGAGTTACTATTATTAGGTGCTGGGGCTGTGGCCGTCCTAGTTGTTGCTCCCATCGTCGGGGCTGCTGTCAACCCTGAACTAGGTAAATCCATCTCAGATTCTGGTCGCGACTTGATTAAGGGTGGCCTTAAATTTGGCATGGAAACGACGGAAAAACTGCAAAGTTCCTTTGCCGAAGCGACCGAATCGTGGAACGATCTCGTGGCCGAAGCTAAATCGGAAGTCGATACTAGGAAAGCTGCCGAGCAGCCACCTCGGGAAGTAGAAATTATTTCCGAAAGCTAACTTGAGTCCAAAAATGCCGACTGACCGACAACAATTGCCTACCCGGTGTCAGACATTGAGTTGCCAGTTGTTCGAGGATATTCAGCGGCTCTCTCCTCTGTTAGTCGGGCGACTTCTCTTGTCCCTGACGGCTTAGGCACCGTGGCCGCTTTACGCTCTATTCACGCAGCAGGCAGCGGACGCAACACTGGCAGGGAACTTGAAAAACCAGGTGTAGCAGATTTTCGCTTTTGGCCTTTGTTTCATCCCTTCGGTAAAACCGAGGTTCTTCACCTGACATTCACAATCAACCTCTTGCATAATTAGGGTTTGCGGCAAAAAGTTTTTCCTGGGGGCAGGGTGTGGGGTGTGGGGAGATGGGGAAGCTATCTCATCACCCTATCACCCCAAAACCCTATCACCCTATCTCCTCCCGACTACCGACTACTGACTACTGACTACTGACTCCTAACCCTAACAACAATTTTTGATTTTTACCAGGGGTCTAATTTACTGATCCTGACTGGGCAATGGCTTGAAAAAGTCTCTGTTGAAATGTTGCCTCTGAGAGGGTGGGCGCGTAGCTAATCGCCACTGAAGCAGCATCTGGATTGATTTGGATTTCTTGCACGCCGGCTAGGGACTGAAGGCACTGGCGCAACCGCTCGGCGTAGGAGAGATCTTGGCGCAGGCGAGGAATCCGCAGTCGCACCCGCCCGGCAATAGCGTGGATGATTTCGGTATCTGTGGGAAGGCTTGCTGCAGATGGAATTTTCTGGCGTACCTTGGGCGAGATACAGAAGCCTTCTTGGGCTTCTAGATAACTAAGCAGGTCCACCAAATCATTGTGTACGGCAATTAGGCGATCGCATCCTTCTAGCTCCTCAACCCGCTCGGCGCTGTCGATGACCTGGATCGTTTTGATGACATTCTGATACATAGGGCGATCTTTTTGGATGTCGTCCCTCAGTTCCGCTGCAAATTGATAGAGCGAGATAGCTTCCAACTCAGGGTAGATCGATTCGGCTTGCCCAAAGACTTTAACGAATGTCTGTCCCAGAGATCTCTGCTCTGAGAAGGAAAAATAGAAAGCGTCTCCAACAAAGTCCTCGCGGTTGGCAAAAGTCCTGATAATTTTGCTAATCAGTTCGATCGCCTTCTTGTCTCTGGTGTAGGGACCGTATCGATAGACGTACCAGTACCAGCCAAAGAATTTCACCAGGACATAGAGTAGTTCTAAGGCTTCGGGAGAACCGATTTCATCGGCTTCGGGATATTCCCGTCTAAAAAATTCCAACTCTTGCTGATTGAGGATGCCGTCAAGTCGGACTTGCAATTCGTGAGCGGCGAACAGGAAGGGATTAATATACAGAGCGGCAATCTGATTTCGTTTCTGCGTCTTTTCCTCCTCTTGTTGCTCGCTCCAAGTCCAAACTGTCCAGATGGCTGTGGCAGTTGCCGAAAGTAGCGATAAGATGATGCCCAGTGTTGCTTCCATGTTCCACTATTCCAATATTTATTAGCTTGGAGATTACACTCTCAGTTGCAATCTTGCCCACTTAGCTCGATAGGCAGTCTCCCCCTGAGATAGATGTCAGTATTTATAGTAATAAGGTTTGTCAAGAGCCGCCGGATTATCTGCGGCAAATGGCTGATTGCCGATCGATGGGATCGGCAAAAGGCGCACTACAGTTAGCCCATTTAACAAAATCAATGTCAAAAATGACAATAGCGGCGAATATTGTGCCGGCTCCCGCAGCAAAGGTGATCACAGCCATTATCATCTGATTTTTCTTCACCCTAGCTCCTTAATTGGGCTAATTCAAGCCTGAATTGCATCACTGTCTGATTTGCTTTCGTAGAATACCTCATTCGGGGTAGGATAGTCAAGGCATTTTCGAGGACGATTGTTAATAGACCTCTGGTAAAAATCAAAAATTGTTGTTAGGGTTAGGAGTCAGTAGCCAGTAGCTGGTCGTCAGGAGAATTAAAAATGAGCATTAATTAATACTTAGAGATTTTATGCAATTTTATGCCTATTTTTCTCATTTTTGACTTCTCAAAAATTAATTATGCAAGAACTATAAGTAGTTGGACAAAAGTAAAGTTAACTGTGGGGTAAGGAGTCAGTAGTCAGTAAGAATTGCGGCAATTTACATTTCTTAAGATAGACAACAGAATTTATGTCCGACTACTTATTTAACATCAATAGTAACGAAGAGCCAAAAATCTTCATCTTAAATTAAATCAGCCTTAAACTCAATTTAAATCTAACCAGCTATTAAAACTATAGTTTTAATAGCTCTATCCCATGAAAAGCCTACAAAGTTATATCGATGAAACTCCTCCTCGTCCCCTAAGTTTGATGCAATGGCGCATCTGGATTTTGGCGGCTACTGGCAAGTTTTTTGAAGGCATGGTCATCTTTCTGACTGGAGTTGCTATTCCCTTAATTGAGCAAGATTTCCATCTAGCATCAGCCCTAAAAGGTTCAGTTGCTGCCGCAACGCTTTTGGGGATTTTGGTTGGGGCTTCCCTATTCGGAAATTTAGCGGATCGCCTGGGACGAAAGTTAGTTTTCGTATCTGAAATGGCGATTTTTACTGTTTTTGTCAGTTTAACAGCGATCGCTTGGAATGTTCCCTCTCTGATTTTCTTTTTATTTTGCGTCGGGGTTGCTCTTGGAGCAGACTATCCCACAGCCCATCTGATCATTTCTGAGTCAATTCCTAGTAGTTTTAGGGGCAGAATGGTATTAGGGGCTTTTGCTTTTCAATCAATTGGCTCCCTAGGCGGAGTCTTAATCGGATTACTGGTACTGCGGATTAACCCTGAAGTAGGGGCTTGGCATTGGATGTACGCCAGTTTAGTTATTCCAGGAATTATTGTTTTTTTATTGAGGACAGGAATCCCAGAAAGCGCCCATTGGTTAATATCTCACAATCGCCAAGAGGATGCTCAACGTTCTGCTAAAGCTTTACTGCAACGCCCAGTTGAGCTTGCGGACTTAGTAGAGAGAATCGGCCAGCAACGCAAGCAAAAATACAAGCTTTTGTTTTCCCCTCGCTATCTCAGAGCAACTATATTAGCGGCTGTTCCTTGGTTTTTGCAGGATCTAGCCACCTACGGCATTGGTATTTTTACCCCAACGATTTTAGCAACCCTATTTACCAAAACTCAGCCTAATTTTATTTTCAAAGATATGGTAGCAGCGGAAGGTTCCGGAGCAATCGATCTTTTCTTACTGATTGGATTTCTTGCGTCGATTTCTTTAGTTGATAAAGTCGGACGGATTCCTTTACAAATTGTAGGCTTTATTGGCTGTGGCTTAGGCTTAGGAATTGCTTCCCTAGCGGCAGAAACTATTCCAGAAGGTCATCAATTAAAAGTATTTCTGATATTTGGCGGCTTTATCATCTTTAATTTTATGACAAATCTCGGACCCAATGCCATGACCTATGTTTTAGCAGGGGAGGTCTTTCCCGTACAAATTCGCGGTTTAGGTGCTGGTTTTGCCGCCTCTTTTGCGAAAGTCGGGGCGGTTACTACTGCTTTTTTCTTTCCGATTCTCAGGGAACAAATTGGTACTTCTAACCTTTTACATGGTTTAGTTATCACTTCTCTTTTTGGGGCGTTGGTTACTTTTATCTTTCGTATTGAACCCAATGGTAAAAGTTTGGAAAATGTTTAGGACAATGACCACAATGATTAGAAACTATTACGCTCCATTCTGAAGACCAGTCCGAGTGGCGATGCCTAGATTTAGTTCAACTATCTGAACGATTACGATTTATATTAACCATTGATCGCAAAAAGTCCTTGACTATCCGAGTCCCCATAAGGTATTTTCTAGTCAGCGCAGTGCCGGCGGAGTTCAAACTTAAACTGGTTTTAGTTACGGAGATAAATGACCATGAGTCAAAAGGATGCTATCGAATCTGTTGATACAACTAAGAAAAAACGCTTGGTTGTTTGTTGTGATGGTACTTGGAATGAATTAGCAACTTCCTATCCTACAAATGTCGTCAAATTTGCCCGCTTAGTGAAATACACCACCGATGATCAAACCCCACAAATGGTTCATTATATATCAGGATGTGGCACGGCAGAAGACGCTGATTTAATCGAGCGTTTAGGTGGGGGTGCTTTTGGCTGGGGAATTGACAGAATTATTCAAGAGGCCTATCGCTTTTTATGTATGAATTATGACGTAGAAGCTGAAGACGAAATTTACCTAGTTGGCTTTAGTCGCGGAGCCTATACAGTTCGTTGTTTAGCAGGTATGATCTATAACTGTGGTTTATTGAGCCGTTCCAAGATCCGGGAATTGCCTAAAGCTTATGAGCTTTATCGAAATTCTAAAATTAAGCCAAATGATCCAGAAGCTCAAAAATTCCGGGAAGATAACTCCAAAAAGATAGATACCGAAAAAGATTATTTACAAGGTCGTGTACCGATTAAAATGTTAGGGTGCTGGGATACGGTGGGAGCATTAGGTGTTCCTGATCTAACACCTTGGCTACCCTTGGCTAAACTCTGGAATCGGAAGTATGAATTTTTCGATGCTACACTAAGTCCGATTGTGGAAAATGCCTTTCATGCAGTTGCCATTGATGAGAAACGCAGGGGTTTTCCCTCGTCCGCCATGGAGAGAAGTGACAAAAATCCTGAACAAGTAGTCAAAGAAGTTTTCTTTGCCGGTGAACATGGCTGTATTGGTGGAGGAACTAAAGAATATCGGGGGCTATCGGACTATACTTTACAATGGATAATCCACGAGGCTAAAAAGTTGGGATTGGAGTTTTATTCAACTGAAAGTTATAGTGAGGAATTTCAGATTAAACCAGTTCCAACGACTAAATTTGATAATAGCGTGACTGGTGTGTATGCCTTAGCAGGTGAAGGATGGCGACCGATAGAATCTTCAAAAGTTGCCGTTCATTATAGTGTGGTCGAACGACTTAAGGCTGATCCCAATTATCGTCCTCAAAATCTAGCTCCTCTGCTTAATAATTTGCTGCCCTAATTTAGACATTTTCAAATTTGGTAAGTAGTCGGACATAAATTCTGTTGTCTATCTTAAGAAATGTAAATTGCCGCAATTCTTACTGACTACTGACGACCGGCTCCTGACTCCTTACCCCACAGTTAACTTTACTTTCAGCAATTCTAAATTTGCCCTGTAGCAAGGCTTTTGGGAGTTAGTTCCCATAATACGGGGTAAAATTCAATGGGATGGCGAATTTCATTTCACGAGTCTTCGGGCTTCTGACGTGATAGTACACCCAAAGTTGCCCCAAAAATCCCCCTTTAAAATGTTCTTTAAATCCCTAAAAGGCTTGCTGTGTCTAAAACTGAGAATTGCTGTCGTTGTCACCCCTTCAGCCAAAAAATATCAATCCAAAACTTCAACAATACCCCGCGAACCATCAAGAATAACTCGCTGATTATCGCGCAATAATTGGGTCGCACCGTGGACATCCATCACCGCAGGAATGCCGTATTCCCTAGCAACAATTGCCCCGTGGGAGAGGCGACCTCCCACCTCGGCAATTAAGCCTCCTACTCGCGCCAGTAAAGCCGCCCAACCAGAATCAGTATAAGGTACAACCAGGATAGTATTGCGATCAATATCTGTCTTTGGGATTTGGGATTTGGGATTTGGGATTGGGGGATGGTCTGTGTAAGCTAGTTTGGAGTGATGGGGTGATACAGTAAGCCTATTGCTAGGAGCCCCTAATCTTGATAAACCCATTTTTGGCTTTGTATCGAAGCAATTTTACAGGATATTAAGAACCTGTTTGAAAATTTAAAGGATGTCTATCCAGCTTGAGATTTAGGCTTTAATCGTCGAACCATCAAATGCACCATACATTTCGCCAGTCGTCGGCAAAAATTCATAATCTTTGCTCAATCGCCGATAATGACCAAACCAAGAGTAGGTAAGCTCCACCACCCATCGCTTGGGAATCACCGTAAAACCAGGCTGCTCATCGGTGCGCTTCAGGTGTTCGAGATGCCAACCAAAGTCCCGCAGCTCTCTGGACAATGAAGTCCTTCCCCGCAAAGGTGCTATCAATCCAAATCACTTTCAGAAAAGTCCAGAATGGGCCCGAGAAGGTGGCGAGTAACTTCATCGCTGCATGGTCAGAGCGTCCAGCACCATGTACACACACGGCTAAGACCAATCCCATCCTATGGACTAAAATTGTGCGCTTGCGTCCGCGTGACTTTCTTGCCGCCATCAAAACTGATGTCTTCTTCCCCACTTGCCGTTTTGACCGATTGACTATCGACACTGCCGGCACTCGGTTGGGCGTTGCGTCCTGCCTGTAAACGCACCTTTTTATGAGACTTTATAGTGCTAAAGCGCAACTACGAACCTAATTTTGCCAGCCCTTAGTTTGACAATTACAATTATTGGAGAAATCTGTAGTAAAATTGGATTATGGGTAGAAATAAAGAAAATCGCAAAAAACTAGAAGGACAGTATAAAGCATTAGAAGAGCATCTAGATAAAATTGCTCAGGAGAAGCTCAAACCAATAGAAATTCAAGATCAAGGATTAATTGCTCATTGGGAAAAAACAGTCGCAAATTGTCGCCAAAATATCGCTAAACTAGAAAGGAGATTAAATCGATGACAGTAATATATAAAGATCCGTTGGAGAGATTGGAAATATTTCTTGATGAATATCAGCCCCAACTGGAAAAAGCACTCAAAGCCATTCAAATTATCAAAAATACCGACCCAAACTCCGAAGAATTTTCCCAAGCTCTTGCCGATCTTCATGTCTGCTCTACCGTACTTGAACCTTATTCAGAAGGAATGGTTGAGGCGATTGATCAATTCACCGAAGATAGACCTGATGACTGAAAAATGATAGCGATCACTAAGTACCTTCACCGCAAATAAATGATATCATTATGAGGGGGGTGATCTTCACATTAACCAGATAATATCGCCTTAGTTTTGCTATACTACTAATATAAGGGTTGGATATTATTTAGTACCAAAAATGACTATTCCGCAATTGCTACTTTTTATAATTGCTAGGTTTTTTCCTGATGCTGTATTCTATAGCCAACCCAAGACCGGAGAGTGGCTCTGACGATTGATGACGCACCCACTCCTGGCGTTTTAGGAGAGGAGTCAACTGAGCAGCTCTTAGCAGCGATCGCCCAACACCACCAGCAATTCAATCGCGATCAAACCAGTGTCAGAGGTACTTTTTTTATTATTACCGAACATCTGCGGGAAAATTCGACGATTATCGAGCAAATTCTTCAGCAAGGACACGAGATTGCCAATCATGGTATCAGAGACAGACAAACCAGCGATCTGTCCAGGGAACTATTCGAGAAAGATTTCCAAGAAGCTGACGAAAAATTAGTGCGCTTAAGCCATTATCCCATCCGCTGGTGTCGTCTAGGTCGAGCTTTCTACAATCAAATTATGCTAGATATCCTCAGACAATTTGGTGGCTATGAACCCAGATTTGCTCTGGCTTCTATGATTCCTTTAGATACTTTTAAGCTGACTAATCATCCTAAATTTACCACTTGGTATGTTTCTCAGTTTATTTTTTCTGGAGCAATTCTTGTCCTCCATTCTGGTTCCTAAGAACGAGACAAAAACACGGTAATCGCCCTCCAATTATTGCTAAAAAAAACTGCACCTTCGGGGATACGAAGTTGTCAGCTTGAGCGAGTTGTGAGAGGTGCATCTGTTGCCCTTCATTATATTGTGGTCGAACGACTTAAGGCTGATCCCAATTATCGTCCTCGAAATCTAGCTCCTTTGCTTAATAATTTGCTGCCCTAATTTAGACATTTTCAAAGTTGACAATGCCCAAGTTTTGATGTAAACTTCACCATTAACAAAAAACAAGTATTTGGTAATGTTACATCAATCGCAGAAATCGCTTCTAGCCCTAAAAAGTTGGCTGTTCACACCCGCGACCAAGTCGGACCGATTCTCCCGTGCTGCGGAGGTAAAGGCCGATGCCCTGATTATTGATCTTGAAGACGCAGTGGCTCCCACCGCCAAGGAGGAGGCCCGCATAGCAGCGCTGCGCTATCTTGCGGAGATATCCTCCGATCACCTCCCCTGTGCCCTCCGCGTCAATTCTCCTGACACAAGGTTTGGACTCGACGACCTTCAGGCTCTCTTGCTTTCACCCGCCGAACCCGACTATTTGATTCTACCGAAATGCGACTCCTCCGCACTCATCAGCCTGGTGGGAAACCTGTTGCGAGAGGCCAATAAATCGACGCAGGTGATCGCGCTGATTGAGAGTACCAAGGCGATCGGGTCTTTGGCCGAGATGGTTAGCGGCCAAGTCAGGCCGGCCGCCTTTATTTTCGGTGCTGCGGATATGGCTGCGGACCTCGGTGCAGAAACCGCTTGGGAGCCACTACTGTGGGTGAGATCATCCCTGATCCATGCGGCTGCATCCGCTGGGATTGCCGCTTTCGACTCCCCCTATTTTGATATTGCGGATGCGGAAGGTCTTAAGCAGGAGACAAAAGCATCAGTAAACTTGGGATTTCATGGCAAATGTGCAATCCACCCGGTACAAATTGCCACCATCAATGAGGTCTTGACCCCAACAGAACAACAAATAGCCAAAGCACAACAGAGCCTTACCGTCAACCGTCAAGGGGTTGGTGCTGTTGAGGGACAAATGGTGGATGAAGCGGTTGCCCGTAAAGCAAGGCCTGTTCTGGAACGAGCCGGTACTGCAACTGAGGAATAGTTTTGTTAATCTAAGGTGTCCAGAAACTGGGAAAAAAAATGGAAAATATACTGTCAGCGCACCGAGAAATTAGCCCAAATCGCTATCGTGAGACCAACGGTCTTTACTACGAGGATTTTCAAGTCGGTGATGTGTTCGAGCACCGTCCCGGCAGGACGATTACAGATGTGGACAACATCTGGATGACCCTGCTGACGATGAACACACAACCGGTTCATTCTGATGCTGCCTACGCCGGTCAAACAGAGTGGAAGAAGATGCTGGTGGATAGCACTTTCACCCTTGCTCTTCTCACCGGTATGAGCGTTAGGACCGTCAGCGCTAAAGTTGTGGCCAATCTGGGTTGGAATAACGTCAAAGCGACTTCAAGGGGTGACAAGGCGACTAAAAGGCTTGCTGGATAAGGCGCATAGCCGTTAGACCCCTAGAAAAATTCGGGTGTTTTCCAGGCTTGAGTCGAATCAAAGAAAAAGCGAG
>NZ_JACJQV010000238.1 GCF_014696875.1 Microcystis wesenbergii FACHB-1317
ATTGTAGCTTGGAGATTACTCTGGTTAACCTATCAAGCACGCTTACACGGAGAGGAGAGTTGTGAAAGTTTTTTGGAAGAACATGAATGGCAATCTTTGTGTGCCACTATTCAGAAAAAGGGTCCGCCACCTGAAAAGCCGCCCTCCTTGGCCGGAAGCGGTCAGAATGATTGCTTCTCTTGGGGGGTTTTTAGGTAGAAAAGGCGACGGTGAACCTGGTGTTAAAACTATTTGGTTGGGACTGCGAAGGTTACATGATATCAGCCAGACTTGGAAACTATCTCATCAAATTAGTCCCCCCATAGAACCCCCTTGAGCCATCTTGCACACTTTTCTCTTTTTGTCAAATTTTATGTTAAGAAAGATGTGACTAATGGATAGCTTGATAAGGGGGGGAATCTGACAATTTTTAACACCTACCTACTTAATTCATAATTCCTAATTCCTAATTCCCACTGATAACTCAGGAACTATGCAAACAATCTTTCAGCGCGTAGGCTACCTGTTGTTGTTCCTCAAAGCTTAAATCGGGGAACATAGGTAAAGATAACACTTTTTCACTGGCCAATTCGGAAATGGGTAAATCACCTTTTTTATAGCCTAAATACTGATAAACCGGCTGTAAATGTAGGGGAATCGGATAATAAACCATCGATAGGACATCTTTTTCCTGCAAAGCTGCCCGAATTTGGTCACGATTTTCTGTTAAGATCGTGTACTGATTCCAAACGTGCTTACCTCCGGCTAAAGCGGCAGGTAAAGTGATATTAGGCAAAGGTTGCAGTAATTCCCGATAACGTTGGGCAATCTCGATCCGTTGATTATTCCAAAAATCGAGATATTTTAGCTTAATTTGCAAAATAACCGCTTGAATGGCATCTAAGCGGCTATTCACCCCAATCACCTCGTGGAGATAACGCACCTTGCTGCCGTGTTCTTTAACCATGCGAATTTGTGCCGCTAACTCGGGGTTATTGGTGGTAATTGCGCCACCATCGCCACAACCGCCCAAATTTTTGGTGGGAAAGAAGCTAAAACAGCCAATATCGCCGATACTCCCCACTTTCTGCCCATGCCATTCTGCTCCCGTTGCTTGCGCGCAATCCTCAATCACCAATAAATTATGGGAACGAGCGAAATTTAACACCTCAGACATATTGACAGATTGCCCAAAAAGGTGTACTGGGATAATCGCTTTCGTCTGGGGAGTAAGCGCTTTTTCCAACAGTGCCACATCGAGGTTAAAAGTATTAATATCGATATCGACAAAAACTGGCACTGCCCCGACTAAATTAATCGCTTCGGCGGTGGCAATAAACGAAAAAGTGGAAGTAATTACTTCATCCCCCGCTTGAATACCGAGGGAGCGCAGTGCCAGATAAAGGGCATCGGTTCCCGAATTACAGGCGACACAATCGCTAACACCATGATAGAGGGCAAATTGTCGTTCTAATTCACTCACAGCTTCACCGCCAATATAGCGCCCAGAACGGAGGATTTCTAAAACGGCATGGTTAGCTTCTTCGCTGATGACTTGGTATTGACGGGATAAATCGACGGGGGGAATTGTACTCACGCGCTTTCACTCAAATTAGAGACTAATCGGGATTTGTTGGCGAAAAGAAGGAATAATTAGGGCTTACTGAATAAATGTGAAATGTAGGCAAGGTAAGGGTTTTCTGGCTTTTCTCGCGAAACAGGTGCAAGATTTTGAGAGAATCGTCGTTAAAAACCTTGCGTCTTCATCAGCCCGCGTCCTGTAGGGGCGAAGCATTCGGGCAATAACCTATCGGTGAAACCGTAGATTTTCTAACCGAATGCTTCGCCCGTACTTTTTGCCGCAAACCCTAATTAGTCAAAAATAATTATAAACTTGCCATTCATAGATGAAGTATCCTTTTAATTTGTTTCTTTTATTTTTATGGATGGATTAGTAGAACTAAATCTGGTGGATTTGGGTTGGGCTTTGGGGATGATGGGTATTTGTTTACTCCTCTCCCGTTGGTCAAATTTAGCCCTAGAGGGACAATTATTATTAGCGACCGGTCGATCGATCCTGCAATTATTAGTGGTAGGCTACGTTATCGCCGTTATTTTTTCCCTTGATAATCCTCTGGCAGTGCTGGGGATTTTGGCAGTAATGATGACTATCGCGACTATTGTTGCTAAAAATCGCATCGATAGCCGAGATAAAGGCTTATTACCCCTAGTTTTTGGCTCTTTATTGATTAGTAGCTGTCTAACTTTAGGTTATGCGATCGCTTTAATTATTCAACCAGAACAATGGTACTCGCCCCAATACTTAATTCCCTTGACGGGGATGGTGTTAGGGCAAGCGATGAATAGTGCCTCTTTAGCCGGGGAGAGATTAAGCAGTGCCATTAAAAGTCACCGTTTGGAAATCGAAACCCATCTTTGTTTAGGGGCAACCCCTCAACAAGCGATCGCATCTTACCAAAAAGAAGCGATTCGAGCTAGTTTAATCCCCACCCTCAATCAGATGATGGTAGTGGGTTTAGTCAGTTTACCCGGAATGTTCACCGGACAGGTATTGGCAGGAAGTGAACCTTTAAACGCCGCTTCCTACCAGATACTGATCCTGTTTATGATTGCCCTAGCTAACCTAATCACTGCTCAATTGGTGACAGAGGGAATCTATCGGCGCTTTTTCGGTGAGAATTTATCACTTATCAGTTAACAGTTATCAGTTATCAGTTATCAGTTATCAGTTATCACTAACCACTCCTGACTCCTAATTAACGCCCACTGTTCACTGATTACTGTTTACTGATCACTGATTTAGCCTTTCCACTTGCTGGCGACGACTTCAGCGAGATCAACCACCCGTTGGGAGTAACCCCATTCGTTATCGTACCAAGCGATAACTTTTACCATATCGCCACCCATCACCATGGTGAGACTAGCATCAATGATCGAGGAGGCATCAACACCGCGATAATCGGAGGAAACGAGGGGTAAATCATTATATTCGAGAATTCCTTTCAAAGAATTTTCCGAAGCTTCTTTGAGGACTTCGTTTACCTGTTCCGCGATCGTGCTTTTTTCCACTTGTGCGACTAAATCCACTACAGAAACGTTAGGAGTGGGTACACGCAGGGCGATACCGTTAAGTTTCCCTTTCATTTCGGGGATAACTAAGGCTACAGCTTTGGCAGCACCGGTGGAGGTGGGAACGATGTTAACGGCAGCGGCGCGAGCGCGACGGAGATCCCGGTGACTAGCATCAAGAATGCGTTGATCACCAGTGTAACTGTGGGTGGTGGTCATCGTCCCTTTGATGATGCCGAAGTTTTCGTGAATCACTTTGACGACAGGAGCAAGACAGTTGGTGGTACAACTGGCATTGCTGATGACATTGTATTTATCGTGTTCGTATTCGTGAGCGTTGACACCGACGACATAGGTTCCCACACCCGAACCTTTACCCGGTGCGGTAATGAGGACTTTTTTAGCTCCTGCGACAATATGCTTAGAAGCGCCCTCTTCATCGACGAAAACACCAGTAGCTTCGATCACTAGATCTACACCCCATTCTGCCCAGGGCAGATTGAGGGGATTGCGATCGGAATAACATTTAATGGTTTTACCGTTAACAATTAAAGAATTATCATCGGCATCGATATTAGCGTTAAGTTTGCCTAACATCGAGTCATATTTGAGCAGGTGAGCGTTACTCCGGGGATCGGATGTATCATTGATCCCCACTACCTCCAAGCCACTATTAGTCCGTCCTAACCAACATCTTAGGAAATTACGTCCAATCCGTCCGAAACCATTGATCGCTACTCTAATCACTGCTGCTTGCCCTCTACCTTTTAGTGCAATACATAAAAAAATAATTAATGTTCCCAATCATACCTTAAAGGTTGAACTTTACGATCCCGATCGAAAATAATTTATTACATCACCATTCAGGAGAGTAGGAGACAGGAGACTCCGAGACAGGAGACTCCGAGATTATTTTTATTTATTCTCCCCACACCCTACACCCCACACCCCACACCTGCCCCCCCGATGTCGGGGGGGTTGGGGGTAGGGTCGTTTCATTCTCGCAAATGTCATTCAATCAAATCCTTATCTGGCAAGGTTTTCAGTCAATTTCTCAGAACAAATATCTGAAAAATTTTTAAAATGCCTTGCTTTGCTTGCCCCGTAAGCGATTGAAGACAGACAAACAAGGAATCAAACTAGAGAATGAATCAGCCCTAGGGTTGGGGGGGGTCACACCCCACACCCCAAAAAAAGGGAATTGGGAGAAAAAATTTTAATTCTGCGTCAAGGATTTTGCCAGGTGACTGGGCAACACTTGGGAATTCTGCTCAAATGCCCCTATCATGAGGTTGACTTTACTACCGATCGAGTTTAAAACTTATATAATTGTGGGTCTGAGGAGTGAAAAAAGTGAAAAAAGTTAATTTTAACGGCCAACCTTTCCATTTTATCGGTATTGGCGGCATTGGGATGTCAGCCCTCGCTTATATCTTAGCCAAACGCAATTTAGCTGTGTCTGGCTCCGATTTACGTCCTACTCATATCACCCAACGGCTACAGGGAGCGGGAGCGCAGATTTTCCACCGTCAAGAGGCAAATAATTTAGCTTTATTTCATTCTCCTGGCCCTCAAAACATCAGCCAAACAGTTCCGCAAGTAATCTGCTCCACGGCGATTAATGACCATAACAAGGAATATCAAGCGGCCAGAGACTTAGGATACCCAATTTTTCACCGTAGCGACGTTTTAGCGGCTTTAATCGCTGATTACGACAGTATCGCCGTCGCCGGCACCCACGGCAAAACCACCACTAGCAGCCTAATCGGTTACGTTTTGTTAGAAGCGGGATTAGACCCCACGATCATTGTCGGTGGTGAGGTGGACGCTTGGGAAGGTAACGCTCGTCTTGGTCAAGGTCGTTTTTTAGTGGCAGAGGCCGATGAGTCCGATGGTTCCCTAACCAAGCACGCCCCGAAAATCGGCGTAATCACTAATATTGAGCTAGATCACCCCGATCATTACCAGAATTTAAGCGAAGTTATCGATACTTTCCGTGAATTTGCCCATCAGTGCCAGATTTTAGTCGCTTGTTTAGATTGTGACACGATCGCCGAGCATTTCCGTCCGACAATTAGTTATAGTCTCGATCCCGAAAAAGGTGCCGATTACACCGTCAGCGAGATTATCTATGAACAGGGAATGATGAAAGCTTCCGTCTGGGAAAAAGGCAGTTATCTGGGACAAATGGAAGTGAAAATCCCAGGGCAACATAATATTAGTAATGCTTTGGCAGTGGTGGCCATCGGACGTTATCTCGGTTTAGAATTTGCTGTTATTGCCGATGCGATCGCTACTTTTGCCGGAGCAAAACGCCGTTTTGAACACAAGGGAGAGGCAAACGGCATCACTTTTATCGATGATTATGCCCACCATCCTAGCGAATTGTTAGCCACGTTAGCAGCGGCAAAATTGAAGGTAGAAGGCAAACAGTACCAACGTTCGATCGCTATTTTCCAACCCCATCGCTACAGTCGCACCACTACCTTTTTAGAGGAATTTGGCTCCGCTTTCAGTTCCGCCGATGTGGTAGTCTTAACGGATATTTATAGTGCCGGGGAAGTGAATATCAATCACGTCACTGGGCAGCAAGTGGTCGAACAGGTGAGAAAACACCATAAAAATGCCTACTATCACCCTGAATTGAGTTCTTTAGGTCAATTCCTGCTAGAAATTCTCCAACCAGGGGATCTAGCTCTGTTCCTCGGCGCTGGCAATCTCAATCAAGTTATCCCCGAAATGCTCTCTCTTTACCGCGAACAATTAGCGGTTAGAGTATAGGATTCAGTTATCAGTTATCAGTTATCAGTTATCAGTTATCAGTTATCAGATTTGAGTTTTTAAGTGAGCAGTATTAAATAGGGTTTGCTGAATAAATGTGAAATGTAGGCAAGGTAGGGGTTTTGTGGCTTTTCTTGCGAAACAGGTGTAAGATTTTGAGAGAATCGTCGTTCAAAACCTTGCGTCTTCATCGGCCCGCGTCCTGTAGGGGCGAAGCATTCGGGCAATAACCTATCGGTGAAACCGCAGATTTTCTATCCGAATGCTTCGCCCGTACTTTTTCAGCAGACCCTAAATAAGTAACATGATCGTTGGGTTTCATGCTTCAACCCAACCTACGTTCTGCTCCCCAACCCCCAATTCATAATTTATAATTCATAATTTATAATTTATAATTTCCAACCCCTAAAACCCTATGATTAAAACCTCTGTTTCTCTAGCTGATTTCACTTCCTACCGGGTGGGGGGAAGAGCGCAATGGTATGCCGAACCAGTTAATCTAGAGGAATTAAGAGAAGTGTTCGCTTGGTGGCAATCACAAGATTTACCCTTAACTGTTTTGGGGGCTGGTTCAAATTTACTAATCAGCGATCGAGGTTTACCCGGACTTGTTATCAATACTCGCCATCTGCGATCGAGTTGTTTTGATGCCGAAACTGCTACGATTACAGCAGCAGCGGGGGAACCCCTGCCAAAAATAGCTTGGAGAGCGGCAAAAAGGGGCTGGAGGGGCTTAGAATGGGCGGTGGGTATCCCCGGTACGGTGGGGGGTGCTGTGGTGATGAATGCGGGGGCGCATACCTCCTGTGTGGCGGATCGATTAGTGCGGGCGCTGGTATTAAATCCCGATGGTCAGTTAGAAACTTTAAGCAAAGAAGATTTAAATTATAGTTATCGCAGTTCTTCTCTGCAAGGGGATCAACGTTTAGTTATTGAAGCCACATTTCAGTTAGAAGCTACCGATAATTGCGAGGAAATAATGGCAATTACTACCCATAATTTACGCCATCGCAAAAATACCCAACCCTATGATCGTCCTAGTTGTGGTAGTGTTTTCCGCAATCCTAAACCGCAATTTGCCGGGGCTTTAATTGAGGGAATGGGATTAAAAGGTTATCAAATTGGTGGGGCGCAAGTATCAGAGTTACACGCTAATTTTATCCTGAATATTGGTTCAGCAAAAGCCTCGGATATTCTGCGTTTAATTCGTCATGTGCAGGAACAAGTGTTCGATCGCTGGTCCCTCTGGTTAGAACCAGAGGTGAAAGTTTTAGGGGAATTTGACGGTATTTAATTATTTTTCTCGATAACGGTTGAACTCAGCCGCGATGGGCTGGAGTGCGACGGCAAATATTTTTATAATCCTCTAGCATGGTGCGTTCCCCAAAAATCTATTGGTGGGGCAGTAGGAGCCACATTAGGGAACGCACCCTACAGCGATGGCGATCGTACTGACAGTGGGAGCAGTGTAACGGTCTAGTTATGCCGTCTTCGCTTGTGAGGTTAACTTAAGCAGTTCATTAAGCTTATTTTTTAAGTTTTGGGATGCCATAAGCGGATTGTAAACTTCTCCTGCGTAGGGTTGCCAAACATAACTAGAACTAAAGGGGCGCAATACTGGCAATATTCCTAGCTCTTGTTCGAGTGGTTTTGCTAAAACCAGTCCTGGGATAGATAAGTTAGATGATTCTTCGAGAAGCTCGCTGTAAGTTCTAAATTCATCGACTTCAACACCAACCAGTGCATAACGGAATGGGGGAGCAAATCGTAGGGACTGATATAGTAAGATACCTAACTCTGTCATTGAATATGCACTTTCAGGGCTGTCTATTCCCACTTCGCTAAGATTACTTGGTGAAACACGACACCACCAATTTTCTTCTATGTCTTGGAATATATCTGTGTGACACTGGCAATGGCGACCATTTGACAGCAACCATGATACTCCCTCAAAATGCTGAGCAAATTTATGGGCGTTGCTCTCATCCGAACCACATTCTGCCGATAGACTAAATATCCATGCCATTTTGATAGCCTCCCATTGTGTGTATGCCACTAATCAACCTTTTCCCAATATTTTTGGGTGTTTGCCAATGCTGCCTCGTACTTTTCTAGAGCCATTGTAACTCTTGGCATGATGCTAACGTGAGTTGGGCTATCTTGGACAGCCTGTAAATCCCCTGTGATATGGCTATCGTCAATTTGCCATAAAGGGTCTTTGCCAGTTCCACCAAAACTGGCAGGTTTGCGAAATGCTGGTAAACCTTCAATGGATAGGGCAACAGACATTCCCTTTGTGTCCCTAATGGCAACCGTTACAAGATCGCCATGCAACTGACGCTGTGGCTCTGGTAACAAATAGCTTTGTTCATCTAGACAACCTACTGGCATTCGCTGAATGTTTATATCGATATTAGGTCTAACCCCTAATAATCTAGCACTACGACCAATTTTGGGTCTGTCGTTTTGCTCTGCCATGCCACGATAGTAGAGTTTCGCCATCACCCACTACTTGTATTTTACCTTTAGCTTCATTGTACCTGAAGCACCAACATAAACTCAATTGGGACACCATCAACGTCTGAAGATAGACCAACACCAGCTTTCTGAGACATTGTAATCTCTATTTCATCAACACCATTTTCTTTTCCTGCTCGAATAATGTCGATCGCTACTTTTCTTTGTTCTGCAATCTCTTTTTCGTTAGCAGCTGATGTAAGAAGGGAAATACCGTCCAAAACAAGTGCTACTGGAAGCGCCAAAGGCACCATTGCAAGCTAACTATTCTGCGACAAGAAGGTAAGCGCTTTATGCCGTTTTTCTGGCGTTGTGATGTCAAACTCGTTGGATTCACTCATACTCATTGGCTGGGTTCTATATAGCTATCGATTAACGAAGTGTTGGAATACAAACACAGAATATCACGCCCAAAAGCGTGTTATCCAGATTAGCCTACTGCTAGTGGAGCGGTAGGAGCCACATTAGGGAACGCACCCTACGCGATCGCCGATAGCACTGATAGCCGTTAGACTTTGATATTGCCAATTGTCTGCTCTGCTTGCCATAGATCGTATTGCATTTGCTGATTGAGCCAACTTTCAGGAGATGTATCGAAAGCTTTCCCTAAGCGAATTGCCATTTCGGGGCTAATACCTGCCCTACCATTTAAGATGGCAGATAGGGTTTTTCGACTTACACCCAATGCTTCAGCAGCCTCAGTCACAGTCAGATTCAAAGGTTCGAGACAAAGTTCTTTAAGAACTTCACCAGGATGTGGTGGATTATGCATTTTCATCAGTGGTAGTCCTCAAGATCGACATCACAAGCATCAACACCGTCAAAGGTGAAAGTGATCCGCCAGTTTCCAGATACTCTCACCGTCCAGGTTCCTTTACGTTGCCCTGCCAGTTCATGAAGTACCAATCCGGGCAAGTTCATGTCTTGCGGTGAAGTTGCCGCACTGAGACGAGCCAGAATCAGCCGAATTCGTTTGGCATGATTTGCTTGAATACCTCGGGTGGTTCCCGATTCAAAGAACTGCTCTAGTCCTCGATGCTTGAAACTGACTATCATCGATTAAGTGTAACCCATAACGTTACTGGTTACAACCCAACGATAAAAAAATAACGATTAGGGGTCGAGAAGGTCGTCACCGACCTCCCCTCCCATTCAGAACCGTGCATGAGACTTTCACCTCACACGGCTCCTAGTTTGATTGTTCCCTTGTTAAGGATACAGCT
>NZ_JACJQV010000239.1 GCF_014696875.1 Microcystis wesenbergii FACHB-1317
ACCTCCAAGCCGTTCGATAACTTATTGCTGCTTTTTTTGCCTAGTCTGAGCGTCTCATGTCTATATATTACTATGCCTGACTATATCTGACCATATTTGTATTGAAACTTTACAATACCTGTTCGAGGGAGAAAGGAGGCTCCACAGGAATCGCGTCGCCGGTGACGGTTTTCGCTTGTATTAGGGTTTTTCGAGCGTTCGAGTAGGCTTTTTGAAAATAATCCCGCGCATGGTTGCTGAGAGTAGTGGTTTCTAGCCACTCTCCCAGTTGAGTTCGGAAACTGGCGATTTCTCCTACCCAGTGACAGACGTTGCGTTCTCGCTCCCGTTCCGATCTGTGATAAGCTAACTTAAACAGGTGTTCGATAAGCTGGGTCAATAAACTCTCTACAGCCCGTCTGTCACTTTTCCCCATGCACTCCACTTCCTCAATCAGATTTTCCCAGTCCACCTCATCAAACTTTTTTAGCTTTAAAAGTTCGGCGGTTTTTGAAGCCCAGAGAACAAAATCCTGATCGTATAAGGCTTTCATTGATAAAGCTGTTTCTACTGCCATAGTTTCGTTCCCACTGATCATAAAACTATGTCTTTAGCTTAACTTTACTAGCGCAAACCCTTTTAACTTTTTTGTCTTTTACTAAGCATTGTAACTCGATCTCATCAGACGTTATACAATAAGTCTTGTCCCTCGATCGCATTGTCCCATGACTACCCCCTTCACTGCCGCAGAAATTGCCTCAGAAGGCATCAAACCCGAAGAATACGAAGAAATAGTCAAAAGACTGGGAAGACACCCCAATAAAGCGGAATTAGGAATGTTTGGCGTGATGTGGTCGGAACACTGCTGTTATAAAAACTCCCGGCCGCTGCTTAAACAATTCCCCACCACTGGCGAAAAAATTCTCGTCGGACCGGGAGAAAATGCCGGAGTAGTGGATTTAGGCGATGGATTGCGATTAGCCTTTAAAATCGAGTCCCATAATCATCCTTCTGCGGTGGAACCCGTACAAGGTGCCGCTACCGGAGTCGGAGGCATCCTGCGGGATATTTTTACCATGGGGGCCCGTCCTATTGCTATCCTCAACTCTCTCCGTTTTGGTAACTTGCAAGATGCCCGCAATCGTCGCATTTTTGCCGGAGTCGTGGAAGGAATAAGTCATTATGGCAATAGTGTCGGCGTTCCCACGGTGGGCGGTGAGATATACTTCGATAATGCCTACAATGGTAATCCCCTCGTTAATGCCATGGCTTTAGGGCTAATGGAAACCGAGGAAATCGTCAAATCCGGGGCAAAAGGTCTAGGAAACCCAGTTTTATACGTTGGTTCTACCACCGGCCGGGACGGTATGGGAGGGGCGAGTTTTGCCAGCGCCGAATTAACCGATAAATCTATGGATGACCGGCCCGCGGTGCAAGTGGGCGACCCTTTTCTGGAAAAATCCCTCATAGAAGCTTGTTTAGAGGCATTTAAGACCGGCGCGGTGGTGGCGGCCCAGGACATGGGGGCTGCGGGGATCACCTGTTCTACTTCCGAGATGGCGGCCAAGGGAGGGGTGGGAATTGAATTAGACCTGGATAAAATCCCCGTCCGGGAAACCGGGATGGTTCCCTACGAATATCTGCTGTCGGAATCCCAAGAAAGAATGTTATTTGTGGCAGCATCGGGACGAGAAGGCGAATTAATCGAGATTTTCCAGCGTTGGGGACTTCAGGCTGTGGTCGCTGGCCAGGTAATTGCAGAACCGATCGTCCGTATATTATTTAAAGGGGAAATTGCCGCCGAAATTCCTGCCACGGCCCTAGCGGATAATACTCCGATTTATCATCGGGAATTACTAACAGAACCGCCAGAATACGCGCAAAAAGCTCAATTATGGGAAGATGCTACTATTCCTATTCCCGAATCCCATAACGAGATTTTATTAAAACTGCTGGATAGTCCCTCGATTGCCTCAAAACGCTGGGTTTATCGTCAATATGATCATCAAGTCCAGAATAACACCGTTATTCTCCCCGGGGGAGCCGATGCGGCCGTGATTCGCGTGCGTCCTCTAGGTGCTAATCCCGAAAATTCTCGGCGAGGTGTAGCGGCGACTACAGATTGTAATCCGCGATACGTTTATCTTGATCCCTATAACGGAGCTAAGTTGGCCGTGGCGGAAGCGGCCAGAAACCTTAGCTGTGTTGGGGCCGACCCCATTGCTGTCACGGATAATCTCAATTTCGGAAGTCCAGAGAATTCAATCGGTTATTGGCAATTAGCCACTGCTTGTCAGGGGATTGCCGAAGCTTGTCGGGAAATGAATACACCAGTAACTGGGGGTAATGTCTCTTTGTACAACGAAACCGTTGATGCAGCTGGCAGCCCCCAGTCTATTTATCCGACTCCCGTGATTGGGATGGTGGGATTAGTGCCGGATATCGGGCAAATTTGCGGCCAAGGTTGGCAAAAAGCGGGGGATTTAATCTATCTTTTGGGTTTCTCCTTGCCAACTATCGGCGCATCGGAGTATTTAGCCGTTATTCACGGTTTGGTGACGGGAAAACCGCCGGTAATTGATTTTGAGTTAGAAAGAAAGGTACAGGCGGCCTGTCGTCGGGGAATTCGCGCCGGTTGGGTGAAATCTGCCCACGATTGCGCCGAGGGCGGTTTAGCCATTACTCTGGCAGAATGCTCTATTAGTGGGCAGTTAGGGGCGGAAATTGACCTTTCTTGGCAGCATCAGGGCCGTTTTGACGCGGTGTTATTCGGAGAATTAGCTAGTTGCATTATCGTCTCTGTTTCCCCCGAAAATCAGCAAGATTGGGAAGAATACCTAAAGACACAATTGGGAGACTATTGGCAAATAACCGGCAAAGTTAGCGAAAAAAGCGATAATCTTCGGATTTTTGACCGGAATAAACAACCGGCGATCGATGTTAGTCTAGAAACTATACAGCAAGTTTGGTCAAAAGCGATCGAAAGAAGGCTTTAGGGAAGGAGTCAGGAGACAGGAGACAGGAGACAGGAGACAGGAGTCAGTCCCGATGAAAAAATTTTCACCACCAGAGATGAAAGAGGTTTCCTTCCCTACACCCCACACCCTACACCCTCTTTCTAGTCAGGAGTCGGAAACTTAACCCGGATAACTGATAACTGTTCCCCACTCCCCAAATCCCCATAAATAAGGTGTTAAAAAGAGATTAAGATAAGTTAAGATTTTGTATCAAAAGTAGCCCCAAACCCCAGTCCTCTCATGTCTAGCCATCCCGACTCATCCCTATTCTTGAACCGCGTCGATAAGCCTGAAGAAGCCTGTGGAGTTTTTGGACTCTATGCCCCCGAGGAAGAAGTAGCAAAACTGACCTATTTCGGACTCTATGCCCTGCAACACCGAGGACAGGAATCGGCAGGTATTGCCACCTACGACGGGGAAACGGTGCATTGTTACAAAGAAATGGGCTTAGTTTCCCAAGTTTTTAGCGAAACTGTCCTTAAAACCTTGCCGGGTACTCACGCCGTCGGTCATACTCGTTACTCTACCACTGGTTCTAGCCGTCGCGCCAATGCCCAACCAGCCGTGATCGAAAGCCGTTTGGGTAAACTTTCCTTAGCACATAATGGCAATTTAGTCAATACTTTTGAGTTAAGAAATGTATTAGAAAAGCGCGGTTGTGATTTCGGCAGCACCACCGACTCGGAAATGATCGCCGTCGCTATCGGCCAGGAAGTGGATAGTGGCAAGGATTGGATACAAGCGGCGATCGATGCCTTTAGCTATTGTAGCGGGGCTTACAGCCTTGTTATCGGCACACCGACGGGAATTATCGGGGCGCGGGATCCCAATGGTGTCAGACCCTTAGTAATTGGGGTTTTGCAAGAAGAAGGTCATCCCCCCCGTTATGTTTTAGCTTCGGAAACCTGCGGATTAGATATTATCGGGGCCGATTATCTGCGGGATGTGCAGCCGGGGGAATTAGTTTGGATTAGTGAAGATGGCTTATCTTCAGTGGATTGGGCCATGAAACCGGAGAAAAAATTATGCGTTTTCGAGATGATTTATTTTGCCCGTCCCGATAGCATTGTTCACGAGGAATCTTTATATACTTATCGGGTACGTTTGGGGGAACAATTAGCCAAAGAGTCGCCGGTAGAAGCAGATATGGTGATGGGAGTTCCCGATTCGGGTATTCCGGCTGCGATCGGATTTTCGCGCATTTCTGATATTCCCTACGCGGAAGGATTGATTAAAAATCGTTATGTGGGACGGACTTTTATTCAACCAACCCAACACATGAGAGAGTCGGGAATTAAGATGAAATTGAATCCTTTAAAGGATGTTTTACAGGGAAAAAGAGTTATTATTGTTGATGATTCGATCGTGCGGGGAACCACTAGCCGGAAATTAGTTAAAGCTTTACGCGATGCTGGAGCAAGAGAAGTTCACATGAGAATATCTTCTCCTCCGGTGACTCATCCTTGTTTTTATGGCATTGATACGGATAACCAAGAGCAATTAATTGCGGCAACTAAATCGGTGGCGGAAATTCAGGCACAAATCGGGGTGGATAGTTTAGCTTATCTCAGTCACGATGGAATGTTAACAGCAACAAAAGAAGATCCGAAAACCTTCTGTACTGCCTGTTTTAATGGCGATTATCCGATTCCTGTACCTGATAATGTTAAGCGATCGAAGTTGATTTTAGAAACAGTTAAATAGGGTTTGCTGAATAAATCTAAAAACCTTGTTGGATAAGGTTTTTAGACTTTTTTTCCCTCAAAAAGTGCCGACCATTGGAGTGATTGGGGGGAAAATTCAGGTACTTTTTCCCTGAAAATTAGGTAATACTAAATCCGTTGAGTAACGCACAGAAAACGGGTTTCTCCGAGAAACCCGTTTTCTGCTCATGCAAGAGGCAAAAGGGGTCATAAATAATCAGTTTTTAATAACTGGATTTAGTATAATTGACCACCTGAAAATGGGTAAAACCCCACACCCCACACCCCACACCCCCCCCGATGTCGGGGGGGTTGGGGGGGTCACACCCTGCCACCAGGAAAAACTTTTTGCCGCAAACCCTAGATAGCTTCAAGGCTAAATCCTCTGAAAACAATCGGCAATTTCTTGGGGAGTTAGAAGAGAATTGGGATAACCGGAAAGTTGTCCTAATTTTTGTGCTAATAAAACCGCTTGGGGTGGAGTTAGATAAGTTTTGGCTAAGAGATCGGTTTGATGATAAGCTTGCCGGATTGGGGCATCTAAAAGGATAGTTCCTTGGCCCATAATAATTACTCTTTCGGCGTATTCTGGCATTAAATAGAGGTGATGGGTGATCACAATCACGGTTTTGCCCATCTGGTGTAATTGACCACTCACCTCTAAAATTGCCTTAGCTCCTTGGTAATCTTGGCCGGTGGTCGGTTCATCAAAAACAACTATGCGCGGTTCCATGGCTAAAATTGCCGCAATCACTACCCGCGCTCGATCGCCTTTCGGTAAGGAGAGAGGATGATAGGAGCGATATTCTAGCAATCCCATGGCTTCTAGACTTGCTTCCGTGCGTTGGGTGACAATTTCTGGAGAATAACCGAGATTAGTCAGGGCAAATGATACTTCTTTCTCCACAGTGGTGTTAAAAATCTGATTATCGGGATTTTGGGCTACATAACCGATCGATCGGGCTAAATCACTGACAGAAAAGCTACCGATCGAACGTCCGTCAATCATAACTTGACCGGTGGTTGCCGAGAGAAGATTGAGAAAATGCTTGACTAAAGTGCTTTTTCCCGCGCCATTTTGACCGATAATCAGCAGATATTCCCCTTCGGCAATATCGAGGGACACATCCCGCAAGGCGGTAGTACCATCGGGGTAGGTATGACAGAGATTTTGAACCCTCAGTATGGGGTTTAAGGGGTCATAAACCGACGATAAGGGAGTAGTTGGGGAGATATGATGGTAAAAGGATTTAAGCTCGTTTAAACGGGCAAAACTGCGGTCTAGGGTGACAGGAATTGACTCGACCGCCCCGATTTTCTGCTCGATCAAGGCAAAAGTAGTGGCCACTTGCGGAGGACGCAGGGCATTTTCCTGTAAAAGTTGTACTTGGGAGTATATCTCTGCTGGGGTTCCCATGGCTTCGATCGCACCTTCCCTTAATAGTACCAGGCGATCGGCATATTCGGCCATTTCCTCGGCCGCGTGGGAGACCATCACAATAGTGACACCGAGATGGCGATTTAACTCCTTAATGGTGGCGAAAACTTCCTGGGATCCCACTGGATCCAGTTGGGAGGTGGGTTCATCGAGAATTAACAAAGCGGGCTGAACTGCAAGGGCAGCGGCGATCGCTAATCGTTGTTTTTGTCCTCCTGATAATTCCCCCGGCGATTTTTTTTCCATTCCCTCTAACCGGACTGCCGCTAAAACTTTGGGAATGCGCGCTTTAATTTCCTCTCGCGGTAGCCGTAAATTTTCTAAGGTAAAAGCGATTTCATTTTCTATCGAAGTGGCTAAAAGTTGCGTTTCGGGATCTTCAAATACTGCCCCCACATAGCGGGCCAAGGTGCTAACGGGATGGGTTAAAGTATCTAAACCGGCTACTGTTGCATAACCAAAAAAACGCCCTCCGTAGAATTGGGGGACAATACCGTTAAGAGTTAAACAGAGAGTAGTTTTTCCCGCACCTGTGGGCCCGATAATACCTAAAAATTCTCCTCGATGAATTGCTAAAGAGATATTTTTAAGCACTAGATTGGAGGATTCGGGATAAATATAGGAAACTTTCTCTAATTGGGCGATGATTTCCATTATCGGTGGGGAATAGAAGACGGGAGTGGGGTAGATAGGGAGATATTTTTCAGGGAAATGCGAGTTAGGGACGCTTCTATTTTCCGCTATTTCGATCGATGAACTTGATTATCACACAGGCGGCCTACTACTCTGTGATTTATCCTGCAATTTTACCAGTTACTCCTCGCCCGTTCGCAGAAAAACTTAATATTTCTACTCTTGACAAATTTGCTTTAAGGTGCTAAAGAAATCGGGGTAGGAAATGCCGGCCGCTTCAGCGCGATGGATAGTGGTGGGTTGACGGGAATTGAGGGCAGCGATCGCTAGACTCATGGCAATGCGATGATCGGTAAAACTGTCCACTTCCGTGCCGAATAGGCCCGTACCGCCGGTAATCTCTAAACCATCGGGTAATTCCCTTACTTTTGCCCCTAGGCGATCGAGTTGGGTGGCCATCACCGTCAGGCGATCGCTTTCCTTCACCCGTAATTCCTCGGCATCCTTGATAATTGTCGTTCCTTGGGCAAAAACCGCCGCTACTGCCAAAATCGGAATTTCATCGATCAGACGGGGTATAATCTCACCGGCGATCATGGTTGCCTGTAGTTGACTGGATTTCACCCGCAGATCCGCCACTGGTTCCCCCGTCACCACCCGTTGATTTTCGAGGGTGATATCTGCTCCCATTGCCTGTAAAACCTGTAAAACTCCGGTTCTAGTCGGGTTTATTCCCACATTTTCGATTAATAACTCAGAATTAGGCACGATTGCCCCCGCTACCAACCAAAAAGCCGCCGAACTGATATCTCCCGGTACAATCACCGTTTGTCCAGTTAAAGTGGGATAACCCGTCACCGTGACGCTATTAGTCTCCCCATCTACCTCAATATTCGCCCCAAAAGCGCGCAGCATCCGTTCACTGTGATCGCGAGATAAAGCGGGTTCCGTGATCGTGGTTTTCCCCTCGGTTAACAGTCCAGCGAGGAGAAGACAGGATTTCACCTGTGCAGAAGCGACGGGAGAATAGTAGTGGATCGGTTGCAGAGATTCCCCAGAAACGGCTAAAGGAGCCAAAGAATGGGCTTTTCTGCCCCAAATTTGCGCCCCCATTTCCTTGAGGGGTTTCACCACCCTGGACATGGGACGCGATCGCAGGGAAGCATCACCGGTGACGACAAAAAAACGGTCTCGATGACCAGCCAATAATCCTAACATTAAGCGGATCGTCGTGCCGGAATTGCCGGCATCGAGGATTTCTAAGGGTTCCTCAAGATTGCCTAAACCCCTACCTTTGACGATCACTTTCTCGCTGTTGAGTTGGGAAATTTCCACACCCATGGCACGAAAACAACTAGCGGTACTGCGGGGATCTTCGCCTAATAATAACCCATGAATAACGGTTTCTCCTTCGGCGATCGCTCCTAACATCAGGGAGCGATGGGATATGGATTTATCGCCGGGGATAGTGATTTTTCCCCGTAATCCCGTGATTTTGGCTGGATCGATGACTAAATCTTGATGGGATTGAAGGGGGTTAAGGGTGACAATAGACATGATCGTTAGGCAGATGAAGACAAGCTCGATCTATTTTCCCCCTTTACCTCGCCCTTTCCTTGTCAAGTTATGTAAAGAATATTAAGCTAGAAGCATAACCTCTTGTCCCCTAACCCTAGTATTTTTTACTAAAATGACTGCTATGATCGTTTCAGATAAGTCTGATATACTCTAGACCAGTTAAACCCTTATGAACTCTGGCCTTGATATTCGGATATCTTGGATTTGGTGGGTAAAATGTATTCTAAGATACAGTCCTGCTGGCGCGGGAGTGAAAGGAACCACTCCAGACACAGAGGACACAAAGATCGATCCTATGTAAGTTAAACTTATCACACATAACCTAGAAGAGCCGATATTTTCAATCTTAGTTGAAATGATTATAACTGATAACTGATAACTGATAACTGATAACTGATAACTGATAACTGATAACTGATAACTGATAACTGATAACTGATAACTGATAACTGATAACTGATAACTGATAACTGA
>NZ_JACJQV010000024.1 GCF_014696875.1 Microcystis wesenbergii FACHB-1317
GTCGTCTCAAAATATTTCGGATACTTTCATCAAGATACAGAAATCGCAGACGGCGATTTGGTCTGAGATTGAATTTGATTGCTGGTATCTACAATTACGAACTTCGTTACCGACAAAAATATATATCTTGATTACTTTTGCAAGAGATCTAAGTGTGCCAGAAAGTACAAAGGCTTTTGCCAGAAATACAAACCCAAGGAGAAGAACACCGCTACCCGATAACCCTGGGGGAGTAAGCTATTGGCAGGATCTCATCTCCCTGAATCTAAATCTTCTAGTACTCGTGAACCAAGGAAAAGGGAGACAACAGAAGAGCAAAAACCTGTACTCCCCCGCTCCCTCTCTCCCCTGCTCAAGAAGCTTCTCCCCGGGTTCCAGGTATCCGAAAGCCACTGACTAGGGTTGTGCGTCAATTCCTTGAGGCAAACTGTGCGCCCTGGCAAGGAGAAAAAGACTTTTGACATTTTTTGAGGTTCGTGCTAGAATCAGGGGAATTACTCTGCGTCGTCTCCCGCAAAAGGATAAAGAGGATGGCCCGATCCCATGGCAGCGATCGCATTACCATCACGAGAGACGGTAGCGGTGTTTTCCCGTTGGACAGGAGCAGCATTGCGGGGTGTCAGTTTTTCGGTTTTCATGGGGTAAGTCCGACCTAATTTATTTGCACTAACCCATACTACCAATTCCTATGTGCTGGGATGAGCCAAAAAACGCAAGTTTTTTAAAATTGGTCAAAAAGTTCTGCTTCTCCTCCGTGCCAGGTATCCGAAAGCCCCGAATTAACTAGGGTTGCGCGTCAATTCATTGAGGCAAACCGTGCGCCCTGGCAAGGAGAAAAAGACTTTTGACCTGATTATGAGGTTAGTGCTAGAATCGGGGGGATTACTCTGCGTCGTCTCCCGCAAAAGGAATGGACCAACTCCATGTTATAAAATGGGTGGCGATCGCATTACCATCACGAGAGACGGTAGCGGTATTTTCCCGTTGGACAGGAGCAGCATTGCGGGGCGTCAGTTTTTTGGTTTTCATGGGGTAAGTCCGACCTAATTGTTCTTTTCAGTCGTACTACCTTTTTTCTGCTGAGTCAATAGTTTTTAAGTGAATTTGTGTTAAGTTTTTGTTAAGCTTAGATCAGCACTTGTCAATATTTTTGTGAGAATTTTAACCTTTTGATCCAAGATTCAAATTCGTTGTAAGATGATATGTAATCAGAAAGTTATTCTCATTATTTCTTGAGGTCTAAAAAGATGACAAGAGTTGTTACCCTAGAAGATGCCTTAGAGATAGTCAAACAGCTTTCTCCTCTAGACAAAGTACGTCTAATTGAAAAAGTGACTCCTGATATTAAACAACAGTTAGCGGTTACTACCCATCAACCTCGTAAATCTTTGCGGGGATTATGGCGAGGTGCCAACATCAGTGATGCAGATATCGCTGATGTAAAACAACAGATAGGAGCTAACTTTCCTCGTGAGGATATTTGATGAGTGATGCAGTGACCGATACTCATGCTTTGATTTGGTATTTAGAGGATAGTCCACGCTTGAGTTCTGCGGCTAACCAAACATTTGAACAATGCGATTGCGGTGAAATTGTCATTTATATTCCAACTATCTGTTTAATAGAGATAATTTATCTGCAAGAAAAAGGACGTATTGCACCTGAACTAAAATCCCAATTAGATGCAGAGTTATTAGCTGGTAATAGTGGGTTTATCTTAGCTGATTTGACTGCCGAGGTTGTCAATGTTTTGGCGACCGTATTACGAACTGCCGTACCTGATTTACCTGATAGTGGGACTTAGGCATTTTCGGGCAGCAAAAAAGGCTCAAACCATTACGGGACAAAGGGTTAACCTCGATTTATGATTTTCCTTGATCTATCTGGGTTTCAGCGATTTTGGGCTTCTCGAAGTAAATCCCAAGCAGGGATTGGGGTTGAGGCTTTTCTCGATTTGTTTTTTGTCTAAGTCCCAATAAGCGAGAAACAAGCCGATAAACTAGGATTAAGCAAGAATAATCGATTAAGTCCCATGCTGGAGAAATGTTGCTGAGGAGCAGTGGCTAAAGTCTCTTTTGAAGATGCGGAAAAAGCTCTCAAAATGGCGACAGGAATGGCAGTTTCAGGCAGTAGTCAACAGCGGCTTGTACAAAGATATAAATTTGAGGAAGCAGAAGCAAAGAGTCCGGTAGAAGCATTGAGTGTAGATGGGGGAAAAGTCAGAATCAGAACGCCCAAAGGACAACCGAGTCAAGGGAGAGATTACAAAGCAGTAAGTCTGCATGGTCAAGAATGTGCGGGATTTTTTCAGCCAAATGAAGAATTACTGGAATGGGTGAACCGTCAGCCCTTAACAGAGGTAGTCACCTGTTTAGGAGATGGTCATGATGGGGTG
>NZ_JACJQV010000240.1 GCF_014696875.1 Microcystis wesenbergii FACHB-1317
GTGCAAAAGTGAAAGCTAAGATTATCGGGAGCCGAGTGCGGTGAAAGTCGCACGCTCGGCTCTAAGAGAGAGGTGCGGAGGATAATACCTCCCATCGACTCTACCTACCTTATTTGTTCGAGATTTGTTGTACAATGCGTACAGGAAGATTGTAGTGCGATGCCGAAGGCACTGCGTAGCAGTACGCCGATCTGTAGGTTGAGGTGACGAAACCTAACAAATCTAAATATAACCCTATCATGTGTAACCCCAGATGTTATTAACTAGATATAACATCTCGATAAAATGGAGATAGAATGGGACAATAATAAAGCCGCTTCCAACTTGATCAAGCACAAGATTGATTTTGAGGATGCAAAAAATATTTTTCTAGATCCCAACCGTTTGGAAAGAGAAGATAAACGTGATTATGATGAAACCAGAATTCAAGTAATTGGTATAGTTAATCAAGTAGTTTTATTTGTTGTCTATACCAAAAGAAACGGCAGATATCGTATTATTTCAGCAAGGAGAGCCAATAAAAATGAACGACGACAATATTACCAGAGTTAAACTTGATCCCCAAAAGGCTAGTCATGGCAAGACAGATTGGGAAAAAGTCGAAGCAATGACTGAGGAGGAAATTGACAAAGCCGCTGAAGCAGATTCGGACTGTCTCCCCTTATCTCAACAAGAATTAAATGAGTTTCGCCGTATATCAATACAAACACCGATCTTGTAGTGCGGTCTGCTAGGCTTCGCCCCTCTTCGAGAACGCGGTGCCTTCGGCAACGCCGTCCTCTTGTTGATTAAACTTTAAAAATGCGGTATTGTATTACTGTCATCATAGTGCAGTCTGCTAGGCTTCGCCCCTCTTCGAGAACGCAGTGCCTGCGGCAATAAATAATGAATAGGTCTCAAGCTTTCAAGGTGACAAGTAAATGATACAGAGCTATACGGCTAAATACACTAAAATTGATACAGGTTATATGGGGCAACTCGTTGAGTGGACAGAAGTTGTGACCGAAGGTAAATATCTGGAGGAATGCAGACAGATGTTGCGAGATGCTACCCAGGAAATGGTTTTAGCCTATCAACAGCAGAATAAAGAGATTCCGCTAGGCAACAGCCTGATCGAACAAATCCCCGTTGAGGTTAATTATGTCGGTCAAACGGCGTGATTTAGTTCGCTACCTTGAAGAAAACAGTTTCTATCTTTTGAGAGAAGGTGGTAATCACTCAATTTATGACAGCATCATGACCAAGGATAAAGCCAGCGTCGTCAAAACCCTTCAGGAGAACCGCTATTGGACTTTTTAGTTTGGCAAGAATCATATTTTAGACTCTTGATCGCACAATTTAAAAGGAGCCCTCAAGATGACCCAAGACAAACCGATCCAACGCCAAATTCTACCGATTCCCGACTTGACCCCCTTCGGTCTAACCACCTACGACGCCAAGAATCCCGATACCCACTATCCCCCGATTCGAGATATCCGACCGCCGGCCGGTGCACCCAACGTGCTGATCGTGCTGCTCGATGACGTGGGTTTTGGAGCCGCCAGTGCCTTCGGTGGTCCCTGCAATACCCCCACTTTCGAGCGATTAGCGGCGGCTGGGTTAAAATACACCCGTTTTCATACCACTGCCCTCTGTTCTCCCAGTCGTGCGGCTTTGCTCTCTGGAAGGAATCATCACTCGGTCGGCATGGGCAACATCACCGAAACCGCCACCTCCGCCCCCGGACAGAGTTCCGTCCGCCCCAACACCAAAGCCCCCCTCGCCTTGACCCTGAAGCTGAACGGCTATTCCACGGCGCAATTCGGTAAATGCCACGAAGTACCGGTTTGGCAAACCAGCCCGATCGGTCCCTTTGACGCTTGGCCCTCTGGCGGGGGTGGATTCGAGTATTTCTACGGCTTTATCGGTGGCGAAAATAACCAGTGGGAGCCGGCACTGTACGAGGGAACAACCCCGATCGAACCGCCGAAAACTCCGGAGGAAGGCTATCACCTGACCGAGGATCTGGCCGATCGAGCGATCGCTTGGATTAGTCAACAAAAAGCCCTCGCCCCCAATAAGCCTTTCTTTGCCTACTTCGCCCCCGGCGCAACCCACGCCCCCCACCACGTCCCGAAGGAGTGGATCGACAAGTATCGAGGCCAATTCGCTCACGGTTGGGATCGCCAGCGTGAGATCACCTTTGCCCGACAGAAAGAACTGGGCGTAATTCCCCAAAATGCCGAACTCACCCCCCGTCACGCCGAAATTCCCCCATGGGATGACATGGACGAGCGCCTGAAGCCGGTATTAGAGCGCCAGATGGAGGTGTACGCCGCCTTTCTGGAACATACCGATGATCAGGTGGGACGAGTGATTCAAGCCTTAGAAAAGCTAGAAATCCTCGACGATACGCTAATTTACGTCATCGTCGGTGATAACGGTGCCTCCGCCGAGGGAACGCTTCAGGGCGCGTTTAACGAGATGGCCAACTTTAACGGGTTAGCGAGTCTAGAAACCCCGGAATTTCTCCTCTCGAAACTAGATGACTTCGGTGCGCCCGATTCCTATAATCACTACGCGGTCGGTTGGGCCTGGGCGATGAGTAGCCCCTATAAGTGGACGAAACAGGTCGCTTCCCACTGGGGCGGCACCCGCAACGGTACGATTGTTCGTTATCCCAAAATCATCAGGGAAAAAGGTGGGATTCGCCATCAGTTCTGTCATCTGATCGATGTGGCCCCGACGGTGTTGGAAGTGGTAGGCATTCCCGAACCGACGATGGTTAACGGTGTCCTACAAAGTCCCTACGAGGGTACGAGTATGGTTTATACCTTTAACGACGCAGCCGCCCCCGAACGTCATGATGTGCAGTATTTCGAGATGTTTGGCAATCGGGGCATCTATTACAAGGGTTGGAGCGCGATTACCAAGCACCGCACCCCGTGGGTGATGACTGGACAGACGATGGTTCCTTTCGACGATGATATCTGGGAACTATACGACGGCAGTACGGATTGGACGCAAGCTCGGGATCTCTGCCAGGAAATGCCAGAGAAACTGCACGAACTACAGCGACAATTTCTGATCGAGGCGGTTAAGTATAATGTACTGCCCCTAGACGATCGCCAAGTGGAACGGATCGATCCCGCCACCGCCGGCCGACCCACCCTCGCCAGGGGGAACTCGCAATTATTTTTCGCTGGAATGGGGCGTTTGTCCGAAAATAGCGTCATCAACATCAAAAATAAATCCTTCTCGGTAACGGCGGAACTGGAAATTCCCCCGGAAGGCGCGGACGGGGTGATTATCGCCCAAGGCGGCCGCTTCGGTGGTTGGAGTGTCTATAGCCACGATGGAAAAGCCAAGTTCGTCTATAACGTGCTGGGGATTGAAAGTTTTGTCACCGAGGCGACGGAGACGATCCCTGCTGGCAAGCATCAGGTACGGATGGAGTTTGCCTACGATGGTGGTGGTTTAGGACGGGGGGGAAATGTCACCCTCTACTACGACGGTCAACCAGTGGGTACGGGTCGGGTAGAACGAACTCAGGCTTTTATTTTCTCCGCCGACGAAACCACGGATATCGGCTACGAATCCGGCACCCCCGTGGCGGCGGAATATACCTCGAAAACCAGTCGTTTCACCGGCAAGATCGGCTGGGTTCAACTCGATCTGGGTACGGACGATCATGACCACCTGATCGACCCGGAGGAACGTCTGAAAATTATCATGGCCCGGCAGTAGAAAAGGGGACTTGCGATACTGGTAGTTTTATCTAGACTATCCCTCGGTTAAAAGCAAAAAAATTGAGCTTAAATTAGCAACTTTGTCCTATGGAATGGTCTTTTTTGAGAAACTTTGCCATCACTTTATTCGCCCTCTTAAATCCTCTGGGGATGCTGCCGATTTTTATTAGTTACACCGCTCGCGAACGTAAAGAAGTACAACGACTCGTGGCTCTATTTGTCTCGTTAACTGTCTTGTGTTTGTTATTAATTTTTATGTTTATCGGAACGCCAATGCTAAAATTCTTTGGTGTCACCTTAGACTCTTTTCGCCTGGCTGGTGGCGTGCTTTTGTTGATTATCGGTATCAACATTGTTAACGGTTCTGGGGCAGGGACAAAAGAGCTTTTAATTAATGAGCAAGGCGGGGATTATCTCAGCGAAGCTAAGTCAGTTTATCGGCAGATTGTTATTCCTATGGCTATGCCTTTATTAGTGGGTCCTGGGGTTATTGCTAACGTTATTCTTTATGCCAGTGAAGCCGAATCAAAGCTAGGTATTGGTACGAGCATTGAACTGATTTTGATGACAATTTTAGTCAGTTTTTTAGTCTTTCTCATCCTCGCTGCTGGCAAATGGTTACAAAGACTTTTAGGAGATATTGGCTTGAGTATTACTCAGCGAGTTATGGGCCTATTTGTAGCGGCGATCGGAGTACAATTTATGGTGACAGGTTTGATTAATATTTTTGTCGATCAGATCGTTCCGAAACTACCATCATAGCCAATTGCTAATTAGTCTAAATAGTTAGCTAAGAAAATTACTGGAAATATCAAATAAGCTGTTGTATATTTAAACTGGGTATTAAGGAGAGCAATCATGAGAAATTCTGAGCAATTGACCAAATCCCTGAAGCGTTTTCGTTATACACTTTTTCTGGGAGTAGCGGCCATGGCAATCACTAGCTGGGGGATGCCCAATATTTCTGTAGCCCAGACTACTCCTGCTCAAGAAAAAGTGCAGTTAATGTTCGTGCAAACGGCGGAAGATCTTAAGGTAGATCCCGTCGCAAAAACAATTCGCCTAGTGAACGTCAACAAACAGACATTATACTTTTCCGATCGCCCGAACCGGATTGCTGGTAATCTGACCATGGCCGCCTACATGGACGAGTGGACAGCCAGGGCGGGAAAAGATAATTTTGCCAACGATCCCCCCAATGCTACCCTCTCGGTCTATGAACCTGGCCGTCAAGACAATACTATAATTGTCGTCGAGATTAGCAATCCCGTCATCGATGGCAAGGACTTGATTTATAGCTACAAGCTCATCGAAGGGACTCTACCCAAGGCTGGCGGGGCAACTTCCCTATTTATCGATTGGATTGGTGTTGGTGGTGGTGTCGGTCCCGGCTTTTACGGGGTGGGGGCCGGGACCCGCGGGGTCGGTTTATACGGTGGTTACGGTGGCCCCCTGCGCTATTAATACACTTGTTCTAAGCCGCCTGTAAATTTATCTACCGATGAGGATAATTCCATGAGTTACAGATACATCAATCAATTAGCCACACCCGAAAATTTGCATCGATTTCTGGAATTTGTCGATCTAGCGGCTGGTGCGGGCCAAGAAACGGCTAATGTCTGGGAAATCGAGCGCCGATTGGTCAATAGTCGCCCGATGGAGTTATGTGTAAAAGCAGTTCTGCAAGAACCAGCCTCCGCGCAATTAGTACAAGAAAGATACATCGGCAAACCCTACGATCTCGAAGCAATGTTAAAAATGCCGAAAGGTTCTCTCGGTTGGACTTACGGCACAATTATGCACACTTTGGGCTATGATCCGCAATTTTATCCCCAACGCGAGCAATTTGATTCCGATGCCGACTATATTGGTTTTCGCATTGATAAAACCCACGATATCCATCACATTCTCACCGGGTTTAGTTTAGATACTCTTGGAGAATTGGGAGTAATTTCTGTCACGGTCGCTCAAACTCGTTATCCTACTTTTCTCCTCATCGATATCCTCTCTTTACTGATGACTTTTTTTACCAGTGATACTCTGTTAAGTCAGGTAGAAAGTGATGCCGATTTAAATAAAACTCTCGGTTACAAATTCGATTTAATTTCTCGGGGAATTACCATCGGTCGCCAGGCCCAACCTCTATTCCCGATCAAGTGGGAAGAAGGATTAGAAAAACCCTTAGATCAATGGCGTGAAGAACTGAATATCAAACCAGTTTTAGACGGGCCTTGGAGTTGGTACAGTTGCCCGGAATTACAAGCAGCGATCGCCTAATTTACCCCGCAGATTTTTATGAGAGAATAGTTAGGGATAATTCTGCTTTGATCTATGGTCAAAAAAACCGCTAGAAAACCCAGCTATACTCAAATTCGCTGGCTCTGTCAAATAATTGTCGCTCTGATGGTCTTAATGCTGCCGGTAACTATTACTCTGCGACTGGTTTTAGCTTTTCTTTTCGCTTTGATAGTGGCAATTATGTTACTAGCTTACAGAATTTCTGGCGTTGCCCCCTGGCAATTAGAACTATTAAAATCTCCCAATCATCGGGGGCATTTCTGGAATCCCTATTTTATACGATCAGCAGTTTCGGACTATTAATTTATCTGATCGCTTCCGAACACGCCATCGTTCATTTTGCTTGCGGTTTTCTGGGTATTATTAGTGCTTGGTTAGCCATACAATTGATCTACAGCCAAGAATATGCAGTACGCTACTATCACGATGGTAAAGGCCTAGTTTTTCCCGATTGCGATCGACCTAATTGGACGGAATTTCTCGATCAAGGTTTTTGGGCTCTTCGGGAATTGTTATGCAAATAATTAACTTAAAATAAAATTCGATGAGAGCACCTACGCTCAAAAGTAGCTGAAATCCATACAGGGAAGGACTTAAGGCACAAACAGGTTAATGCCAAAAGATAGACAATTGAGTTAAGATTTGATATAATAGCCAAAAACGAGATTATTTTACTTATGATACTTGACAAATTTTTGAACCTAGAAGGAACCTGTATTCAAGGCTATCGACACCTAGAAAATATCGGTATAGTTTTCCGAATCGAATCGAAAAATCAAAAAGCCATCTGTCCTCGTTGTGGGTTAGAGAGCGATAAACTACACCAAAATCATCGACATTTAGTCAAAGATTTACCAATCTCAGTCCAACCAGTGTACCTACAAGTTAATCGTCGTCAATTTAAGGGCGATAACTGTCAGAAACCCTTTAGCGAAGAGTTAGATTTTGTCGCCAAGAAACGAACCTATACGAAAAGACTAGCCGAGAATATACTCGAACAATTAAAATCAGGAGATATTTTAAATGTTAGCCGAAGAAATGACGTAACGGAAGAAGAGATTCAAAGAATGATAGAGGACATAGCTGAAGAAATTACAGAGCCAGACCTATCGGAATTAAAAAGACTAGGAATTGATGAAATCGCTCTAGTCAAAGGGCAAAAAAATTACTGTGCAGTTTTAGTAAATTTAGATACGGGAAAACTAATAGCTATTCTAGAGAAGCGAACACAAGAAGAGTTGAGGGAAACGCTTACGGGGTGGGGAAAAGAGGTGTTAGAGCCAATTGAAGAAGTCAGCATAGACCTTTGGTTGCCCTATAAAAATTTGGTGAAAGAATTGATGCCATCGGCCGAGGTAGTCGCCGATAGATTCCATGTAATGAAACAAATTAATCAAGAGTTAGACGAACAGAGAAGAGCGGAAAAA
>NZ_JACJQV010000241.1 GCF_014696875.1 Microcystis wesenbergii FACHB-1317
GAAATAATTAGTTATTTCGAGCAAAGGACAACGAATGGGGTGGTCGAGGGAATCAACAATAAACTGAAACTAATAAAACGGAGAGGCTATGGCTTTAGAAACTTTCGGAATTTCTGGGTTAGAAGTATGTTGTCTTGGCATCTTGTCTGTTGATTTAGCATAAAGAGTAACGAAGAGCCTTTTTTTCTTACTCATATTCATAATGACTTTTTCCTAAAAAAGTAATTTTCTTAGCAATAACTCTTAGACTATGTTTGAACCTTAGTCATTATAACACACCCTTAGATTTAGCTCTGATCAGCCAGACGAGAATAGCTGAAATGATAGCCTTTAGTGCGACAATTTCACCATTATCTCTCGGAAGAAACCATTTATTATCGTTATTTTCACCTTGTCAATCTCGATCGCCAAACCGCTTATGATCGTCTTACGCGCATTTGTTTTATCGACTACGATCGAGTAATGAGCTTAGTGGTAGAGATTAATAACGATCAGACGGAAGAGCGAGAAATTATCGCTATAGGACGCTTAAATAAACTACACGGCGTTAATGTGGCGGAATTTGACCTATTAGTTAGGGATGACTATCAAGGTCAAGGAATTGGTACAGAATTACTACAGCGTTTAGTCACTATTGGCAAAAAGGAAGGATTAGAGGGAATTGAAGGGGAAATTTTAAGGGATAACCGCGCTATGCAGATGATAGCTGCTAAAGTGGGGTTTTCTCTCCATAAAACTGCTGATTTTGTCAAAGCGGAACTTGAATTATGAAGCCTTTTTGACCAGCTGATCAAGCAATGGCCAGTTAAATTTTGGCAAACTTATGATACGATTCTCACAAGCTAAATTACTTTCATGGTGATTGATCAGATTAGCCTAGTTGTTGTTTTCCTTCCTAGAGGCTGAATCGGTAGTTGTCCTGAAGGTAGTATAACAGCATAACAATAGATAAATATAAATTTAGTTAACTGAATCTCTCTTATGTTTAAGTTTTCGATGCCATTTCATAACTAACCCTCCTTCATTAAGAAGATGATTCCCTAGGGATTGTTCATCCTTCAATCAACTTGCTCCCAGAGCTTTTAGGGTTTCTTGCAGTATTTCAGCGCGAGAGACATTACCCTGATCTTTCAATAATTGTAGGCCTTTTTGCCAAATCTCGATCGCCTCATTATAACTACCGAAAACTATATAAGCAACCCCTAGATTTTGGTAAATAGCGGGATTATCGGGGTTTAACTTGAGAGCTTTTTTATAAGCTTTAATCGATTCTGGTAGCCGGTGCAGTTGTTTGAGAATCAGTCCTAAATTATAGTAACCATCGGCATACCTAGGATCAATTTCTACGGTTTTCTCAAAGATAGATAAGGCAGTTTCGTAGTTTTCTGCTTCGTATAATAACCCACCGAAATTATTATAAGCACCCAGTTTTAATTGATCTAAAATTGGCTGCTCGATTGCTTTGATAAAATGATCGGCTGATTTCTTAAATTCATCCACTGAATAATAATAATTAGCGAGATGATAATATAACTCGTATAAAATATGCGGATTAGAGCCATGGCATTTTAAACCATGTTTAAGCAGCTTAAAACCCTCTTTATCCCTGCCAATCTTCAGATATAATCCTCCCAATTTACTACACACATAGGGATCGTGGGGATGTTGTTTATAAAAGCCCTCCATCGCTTTTCTTGCCCGTGCAAACTTATCTAAGCTGGCTATTTTATCGACGGTGTAACCGTAGTGAAAAATAGCAATTTCTGGCAGTTCAACTATTTTCCAATCAGGCTCATTTTTTAATAAAATAGCCACATTATCATCAATAATTGAGTGATAGGGACGGGTAAAAGTGACTTGAGGATGTCGGCGAAATAGCCTGGAAATTAGAGAATAAGGTGATTGTACGGCTCCGATTTCATGGCGGATTAAATTAATGACTAAATTTTCCTCTTTTTCGATTGCTCGACGCATTTTCGGTACGATAGCTGGATTTAATTCCTCATCAGCATCAAGGACTAAAATCCAATCGCCAGTAACATATTTTAAAGCCTCATTTCTGGCATCGGAAAAATTACCCTGCCAATCGTAACTAGGAACTATAGCACCGTAACTTTTAGCAATAGCGATCGTATCATCGGTCGAACCTGTATCCATAACGACCATCTCAGCCACCACCTCTTTCACGCTATCCAAACAGCGCTGGAGATTTTCGGCTTCATTTTTGACAATCATGCAGAGACTAAGTTTAGGCATAACTTTACTCACTCTAAGGGATAGCAGTTAATCAATAACCCACTGATTACCGCTCACCGATTATTGATTATCCTCCGAGTCTACCCTAAACCGTTCTACCGAAGAAAGCAGCTCTTGCGAGATACTAACCAATTTTTGCAGAGAACCCGCCACCCGTTGGGATTTTTGGGAAGTTTCCTGAGCGGTTGACTCCACCGACTTCATAACTTCGGCGACATGGAGGGAATTATCCCGTTGTTTGACCGTATCGGCGTTAATTGAGCGCACCAGCGTATCAATACGGTTAGAAACTTGGATAATCTCTTCTAGGGACTTCTTCGCCTGTTCCGATCGCTCGGTGACATCCTTAACCTGTAGAATCCCCTCCGCCATCGCCTCCACTACCTTTGCCGTTTCCTCTTGAATTTGCACAACTATCTGTTCAATTTCCTTAAGAGATTTAGCGGATCTATCGGCTAACTGACGCACCTCATCGGCCACAATCGCAAAACCCCGGCCCGTCTCTCCTGCTCGCGTCTCTTGAATCGAGGCATTAACAGCCAATACATTGGTCCGCGAGGCAATCTGAGAGATTACCGCCACAATTTTCGATATTTCCTGCGCCGCTACCGCCAAACGCTTCACTTTTCGCTCCGTTTCCAATACTGTCTCGCGGATTTGCCGAATTCCCGCCCCGGTTCTTTCCACGCAATCACCCCCCTCCAGGGCAGCAATCGAGGATTTGCGGGCGATATCTTGGGCTTCTCTGGCGTTGTCTGCCACCCTTTGAATTGAGTCGGTCATCATCTGTACCAAATCAAGGGTTGTGGCCAATTCCTCCGCCATCCGCAGGGCTTCGCTGGACTGATTGCGGGCGAAAGATTCACTATCGGTTGTACCCTTATTCACCTGTTTGGCCACTTTTTTCACCTGTCGGACAATTTCGCGCAAGTTTTGGATAGTCGAATTAAAAGCATCAGCCACCGCACCTAAAACATCGGCGCTTACCTCGGCTTCCACTGTCAGATCCCCCCTAGCGGCTCCTTCCACATCATCGAGAAGTCGAATCACTTGCCGTTGTAGGTCTTCCCTTTCCCTTTCCGTTTCGGCGGCGCGGCGTTGGGATGCCCTGGTGGTAGTAACCACTACCCGGGCTACCTGATTAAAACGATTGGCCAGTTGACCGAATTCATCTTCCGAGTAGATCGTCGCTTTATTGTTAAAATTACCTTCCGAGAGATGATCGAATTGGCTTTGCAGATCGTTGAGACTGCGCTTAATCTGACTAATTAGCAACTGTAGGCCTAGCCAAGTCACGGCAAAGGTTCCCACACCCGTTACTAACATCTTGGTAAGGATAAGTTGACTAAAGGGGGAAAGGCGGGCCGGGGCCGGTTTCGGCGCAACTTTTTCGGTTTTTCCCTGAGGATTTGGGGCCGGTTTGGCAGCCAATAGAGAAGATAGCCAAGAGGTGGTACTAACAGCAAAAATTAACACCACCGGGGTAATACCCGCTAAAGCCGCTAAAATTAGTTGCTTTTTGCTTAAAGAAGCATTGACGAAAAAGGCTAATTTGCCCGGATTGACTTCCACCACTGGCTTGAGCAAGCGCTCGGAAGCATTGGGAAGATGACTATCTCTCTTATCGTCGGGGATGTTTGGACGGGAAGGATTAAAATTAAGCTCTCCCACACCAGGACTGGCATTAAGGGGCTCACTGGGTTCGGGGTCCAAACCACCACTTAAATCTTCCTCTCCCGAACGGGTAAATAGGTCTGAATCTCCTAGACCCTGGGTCAGAGCCGTCGCACCCATTGGGGAAAAACCGTCTAAATCCTCATCATTGCGTTTTGGTTCCCTAAAATCTCTGGTGTCCTCCTCCTCGTATTTTTTTTGAGTGACTCTGCCCTGATTACGGCCAGTTTTTGCCGCTTGTCGGTGGGTCGGTTCCAGGTCAAGGGCAAGGATGCTTTCCCCTATAGTGTCGGTAGAGGATAACTCTGCCACCGTCGGCCCGCCGATATCCTCCTCATTGAAAAGATCACTATCCCCATCCATGCCTTCATTTTGCCAATCGGGGTCAGCCGCTTCCGACTCCCCAGACCGAGAATTGCTAAAACATTGACTCGGATCAAAGTCCGCCTCGCTGTAGGCAATGGCTTCCGTAGCAGCGATCATAAAATCTTCATCCTCGTCTTCAAAAGGCAATTGCCGAATCCGATCAAGACCCCGTCGAGCATAATCCACCAGATCGGAGCGATTGGGGAAATTTTTAGCCAATTGCAGCACCTTTTCGTAACGTTCCCTGGCCAAGCTGTATTGTTGTAGTCCTAGATGAATGTGACCCTGTAAAAGGATGACATTAGCATCCTCGGGATAGCTGCCGATCATGTCTTTGATAATCACGGCGGCATCCTCAAGGTTGCCCTGGCAATAGGCGATGTTAGCCTGTCCATAGAGTTTTGCGTATTCTGTCCCTGACGGCATTTGCCTCTCCCCTAGTAAAGTTAAAGTGGTGAAGTGGTTAGTAATTTCCCGAAAGAATTGCTATAAATCATCATCATCATCTGCTGCTACTTTTTTGAGATTTTAAGCCGCCCAACGGGCAGAACGGAGTAGGGCCAGATGATCGAGTAGTCTTAAGGTTTTTGGGGATTCTTCGCCCAGAATCCACTCTCCCCGCACGTATGGGGCGATCTGATCGGGAATGCTGGCGGCACTACCTAGTTTATTTAGGTCAAGCCATTCCATATCTCCCAAACGTTCCACCGCTAAACCGAGGATCGTTTCCTGTTCTTCGATCGCAATTACGGTAATTTCGGATCGAGCGGTGTTTAAGCGCTTGTTATCCCCCAAAAATTGTCCTAGATCCGCCACCCAGATCACTTGACCCCGGAGATTGATCACGCCGAGGAGCAAGGGTGAAGCATTGGGCATGGGGGTAATGCGATCGATTGGTTGCTGCATCACCTCGCGAATGCCCACGGCACTAAGGGCAAACTCGTCCTGAGAGGGTAGATAGAATCGCAAGTGCAGTTCACCGACGGGAGTTTGTAATTCCGGATTGTCGGGGGTGATATTTTGAGGAGCGTTATCGGCAAAAAAATCAGCGTTGTTAAGCATTGCTTTTGTTCTCTTGCAACTATATGGTTCGGGCGGCGTTTTTAGCTGTCTTGACCTATACCATAGCTAGACTGTCCTCGGCGAAGGCAATTTTATCGGCGCAGCAGTTGTTTAATAGTACCAATGAACTCGATTGGCTCAAAGGGCTTGACAATGTAGGCATCGGCTCCGATTTTCATGCCCCAATAGCGATCAAAAACTTCCCCTTTCGAGGAACAGATGACCACCGGGACATTTTGGGTTTTTGGATCCGACTTGAGACGACGACACACCTCATAACCATTCATCTGGGGCATGACGATATCGAGGACGACTAAATCGGGATTAACCCTCTGAATATGTTCGAGGGCTTCTACCCCATCTTTGGCGCTCGTGACCTTAATGCCGCTCTTGCGGAGTAGCTCACAGAGCCATTCCCGTTGCGTTTGGCTGTCTTCTACCAGCAATATTTCACTCATAACTCCCTACCTAGCTAGGATCGCAAGGACAACAATAGATAAATATGCCCGATAATAGTTCCCGTTGACACGATGCTCCGAAATTGCTCTCGTTTTTGCCTCCAAAACAATCTGAAATTTATGACGGGCTTTCCCTCTAAACAAGGACTTGATTGACCCTTTCGGGCTTCATCTCTATATTATATTTCCCAATTCCACTGTCAAAAACGACTAGCCAAAGGAATTTTTTTCAGCTATCAGTTATCTTGAAGCCGTCAGCCGCTACTCCGTCAGCTTTTTCTCCCGTCTCCCCACTCCCCACTCCCCTATCCCCCTGAACGTATTTTTCCGGCAGCAGTAATAATTCATTTTCGCTGAAAGGTTTGCTTAAATAATCGGTTGCCCCGACCATTTTGGCTTTTACCCTTGCCAGCAGACCCTCTTGACTGGTTAACATAATGATCGGGGTATGCCGCCAAGTTTTGGTTTGTCGCCAGAGATGACAGAGTTGTTGACATCCTCACCGCCGTAAACGGACGGTGATTCCTCACCACGCCGCCTTTTTAGGATGGTCGCATCAATGGGGCTTCGGCCGTGATCTTTTGCGTTCGACAAAAGCTCACGCCGAGGTCAGAACGGTTGACGCTTCACAGGACGCTGCTTCTTTAACAGAAGTCTTACGCTGTCCGACCCGTCCGTTTTTTGAGGTCTCCGATTGCCCACCGGCGACCTTGATATTAGACCTCTTGCATAAATCCGAAAACAAACGATAGAAACAATAATGGGAGGGACTTTGAGTTAATTATTTATTAGTAGTTGATAATCTTCAAAAATGTTGCTGTACAAGGATCGACTTAAGACTTTTGCAAGAGGTCTATTAATTGCTGCGTTTACATCCCTATCGTGGAAAGTCCCACAGAAAAGACATTCCCACTCACGAACATTTAACGCCTTTTTCCCGCCGATATTCCCACAACAGGAACATCTCTGAGACGTTGGCTCCCAGCTCGAAATTATCCGAAAATCCCGCCCATATTTATCAGACTTTGCTGATAGCATATCTCGAAAAGAACGCCATCCTAAGTCTGATATAGCACGGGCTAGTTTACGATTCTTAACCATTCCTGATGTGTTTAAATCCTCTCAAATTATCGTTGGTTTTTCACGAACAACTTTAGTGGATAGTTTCTGCAAGAAATCAGTCCGAGTGTCCTTAATCTTTGCGTGGATTTTAGCCACTCGTTTTCTGGCTTTTTCCCGTCGTTTACTTCCTTTCTGTTTTCTAGAAAGGTTTTTCCGATGCTCTTTTAAGCCGTTTTAATCGTTTCTTTAACGGTTTTGGTGCGTCTATCTTTTCTCCTGTTGAAAGAGTCGCAAAATTAGCAATCCCTAGATCGATCCCTACAGTTTGCTCGTTATCTGGCAAAGTTTCGGGTTGAATCTCGACAACAAAGCTAAGAAAGTATCGAGCTGCTGCATCTTTAATCACGGTGACGCTAGAAGGTTTAGAGGGTAATGGACGACTCCAAACTATTTTTAAATCACCGATTTTCGCTAAAGTAACGTGGTATTGATGAACGGTAAAACTATTATTAGTAAATCTTGCTGATTGTTTAGATTTACGTTTTTTAAACTTGGGAGGTTTTACTTTCTTTCCCTTCCTTTCTCCCTTACAAGATGCAAAAAAGTTAGAGTAAGCAGTCTCTAAATCTCTCAAAGACTGTTGTAAAGGAATAGAAGAAACTTCAGTCAACCACTGTTTTTCTTCTGTTTTTTTAATCTGAGTTAGTCTTTTAGACAACTCGGTATATTTTGGCTTTTTCTCTCCTTGTCGATAGAGTTCTTGGCAATAAGCTAAGGTATCGTTCCAGACAACACGCACACACCCAAACAATTGAGACAAAAGCCTCTTTTGTTGGTTGGTTGGGTAAAGGCGGTATTCATACCTTGCTTTCATTGGGTTAAAATGTCTGTACTCTATTTTAACTAGGTCTGTCAATCATGTCAAGTCGGTTAGTAATCAGTAAACAGTGATCAGTAATCAGTAAACAGTAAAAAGACAGTAGGAAACTTCTATTTAATAAGCTTTTACGCATTTAAGTTACATTGACAGCATTACCCTTATTTTTAAGTTTTCTACTCCATTTAATAATCAATCCCCTTTAAAAGCTGATTGACTACTTTTTCCAGTTCTTCTTTATTTTCAAATTCTCGATTAGCTATGTACTCTTTAGCGGAATGCCACAATAATTCTATTAGGTGGTAATCTGGACTATAAGCTGGTAAAAACTCTAGCCTAATATTGGGCAACTCTTTTTCCACCTGCTCAATAACATCTTTCTTTTTGTGATCACTAGCATTGTCTAATATAATGATAATTTTCGGTCCTTTTTCTCGAAAATCTTCGGGCAGATTTCCCAAGTTTATCCATTCTTGACGAATCTCTTCATGAAGTTTCTTTAATTGTTCATGGAAAGTTTCTGAATTTCCTTTTTTGCTCATAAAACAGACTCGTTTTTTGTCATTATATCTTAAGGCTCCCATCACATTCACCCTTCCTCTTTTTCTTTGCCCGTTCACTTTTTTTCGCTTTCCTTTTTTTGTCCAAGCTCTCCTTCTTATTACTCTCAAACTAAATCCACATTCAGGAGGGGAACCCTGTGGCGAACCTGCGTCGCCACCTTGAAAGCCCCGTCCCAAAACCATACCTGGATTGACTCTGGCTTTTCTTTGGCCAACTTTAAATATTCATCTAATTTTTCTTTAAATGCTTTTCTTAATTTCTTGTCTTGCTTATCTTCTCGACTATATTTCGCCCAGATATACACATACTTTTTTCTTATCAATATTCTTCTCACTTGCGAGCCACTCAGCTTAATTCCCTGAGAGGGGGACAAGCGAGCTAGAAGGTAGATAGGGCAAGCGATATCGCTCTTTGTCCTTTGATGTAATCCTTCAACCGATAGCGGCTAATTTGCATTAGCTCTTCTATATT
>NZ_JACJQV010000242.1 GCF_014696875.1 Microcystis wesenbergii FACHB-1317
GAAAACCACAAAAAAGAGGGAAAAATATTTCAATAATTAGTGCTATAAGCTTAGAAAAAGTTGTCGCATCAGTCAACATATACGGTGCAGTGGATGCGGTAACATTTGAAGGATTTATTCTAAAGGAAGTGCTGCCAAAAATTAAAGAAGGAGACTGTCTGCTCATGGATAACGCCAAGATTCATCTCGGAGAAATGGTCAGAGAAATAATCGAACAAGAAAAAGCTAGACTCATCTATTTACCTCCTTATTCTCCCGAATTCTCTCCTATTGAAAACTTTTGGTCAAAAGTGAAAGCGACGTTAAGAAAACTGAAGGCGAGAACTTACAAAGACTTAATAGAAGGGATTGAATTGGCTATGTTAGAAGTTACTCAAAAAGATATTCGCAATTGGTTTACTCACTGTTGCTACTGTACCTCATAAGTCAGAGAATTGCTATAAACTCTCTGCTACTCTAAAAGATGTTATTCAAACTAATTACAAAGCTTTTAGTAATATGTCAGAATATCGCAATACTATTCTCACCGATGAACAAATATTAAATGCCAACGCAAACCAGTTGAACAGTCAATTAGCAGGATTAAAAAGTCGCCTAAATAGCAAGGAGGCAGAACGAAGAACTATCATAGAAAGGCATAGCATACTGGTTGGAATTCTAGGATCTTTGGGCTGGGCATCAGAGGAGTTAGCAAATTTAATCGTGAGGCATAAAACAGTTGAACAAGACATCAGTGATCTAACTCAACAGTCTAACAGCCTTTCTAATCAGACGTTTCAGACAAATTATGCTCTCCAGACAATACAGCAACTTTCATCGACAATGAACACCCTTGAAAACTCTCTCCAAAATATAGTTAACTCACTGACTTTCACTGATAAATACATGGGACAAGCTATTCAGAGTTTGCAGTCAGCAAGTGGAGCAAATATGGAAGTTGTAGTAGAAGCATACCTGAACGCATTAGCAGAACAGATAACCCTTTTCAGCCAAAGCTAATGCGATCGCTTCTTCTTCTCGATTGGGTTGAAACAACGAAACCCAACAATAATAAAGGTGTGTTACTGCGGTGACATACCTTTTACTATCAGCAGCGATCACTTATATATCTCTCTATTGGTCAAACTTTGGCAAGACGCGATCGCACAGGAAAAATTGTTATTCCGCCATCAGGATATGCTACAATGCGGGATATTTCAGTTGGCAAAGTGGCAATGATTTGGAACTAGCATTTGAATAGGATAAACAGAAAGCAAAAATAAATCAAAGAAAACATAACATTTCTTTTGAAGAAGCATCCACCGTATTTGATGATCCCTTAGCTGTAAATTTCGATGATCCTGACCATTCTACAGGAGAGAATCGCTATCTTATAATAGGTTTATCAGATCAAAGTAAATTTCTATTTGTTTCTTATACGGATCGTGATCATAAAATTCGTTTAATTAGTGCAAGATTAGTTACACCCAAAGAAAGGAGATATTATGAACGAGAAAATCCAAGATGAATTAGAAGATGACTTGCGAGAAGAATATGATTTAAGTCAACTTAAAAATCCTGTTTGCGGAAAATATTACCAACAGTATCGGGAAGGTCATAGCGTTACTATTCATCATGAAGATGGAACAAAAACGGTTGAACATTTTCCAGCGCAAAATGATGTAATTATTCTTGATCCTGATGTTAAAAAGTATTTTCCTAATTCGGAATCCGTTAATGCGACCTTAAGAAGTTTAATTAAATTAATTCCTCAATAATAGTGCGATACCTACGGCACTGCATAGCAGCACGCCGCTCTTGTAGGTTGGGTTGAGGCAACGAAACCCAACAATATTTGATTTAAGGTGTTAGGACTTACCCAATAGCACTATAAATCTTGTCTAACCGTAGGGACAATTCATGAATTGCCCCTACGGGTAGCGTACCTGCGTCAGTCCTCTTTACTTAGATTCAGTGGGATGCCTACGGCACTGCATAGCAGCACGCCACTCGCTGAAAGCGCACCGAAGCTGATCTTGTAAATTGGGTTATCTTTAATTAAGTTTCTCCCTTACTTAAATTATGACAAAACAATTGAATGTCATTGATTATGGTTTGATAAGAATTAACAATTTGATGGGCGATGATTAAAACCTTTTCCTCATCTAATTGGCAAGAATAAGCACTTCTCACCGGGAGCAAGTCAGTTTTGTCAGAACATAAATACTATTCAATAGCTAAAGACTGTTATTTAGGTAAGCACAGCGGTGTTTAAGCACTTGAGGGATATTTTCTTCATTCCACTGGGCTCCAGAAATTTTCAGTGCGATCGCTGATCTTGTAGGTTGGGTTGAGGCAACGAAACCCAACAATATTTTATTTAAGGTGTGTTACTTTAGTGACAAGCCTTACAGCGTTGATGATTATTGTCATTTCAACTCAGTAGGGCAATGAGCGGCGATCGCAACTCTTTCGCTAACAACTTAGAAGCAGAAGTCAGAAAAATGGGACAACCAACTGCCGATCCCAAGACATTAGATGGAATCGTATCGTACATAATAGACCTCGACCTAATATAATCTCAAGACTAAAAGTCTTTCTAGTTAAGGAATCTACCCGAATAAAAATTATTTTAATTGCCTCATATTTTTTCAGCTAAATTGAATTAGCAACGATAAGTAGGTGGGTGGAATTAAATATAAAATGAACGTAGGTTGGGCTTCGGCCGTGAGCTCAGCGTTCGACCGAGCTCACGCCGAGGTCCGAACGGTTGAAGCATGAAACCCAACGCCCGCATGGGTTACGCTACCGCTAACCCATCCTACAAATAATTGTGCCTACCTACTTAGATATACATTACAGCTATCGAACTGTTTAGTTAGTACATAGAGCAAAAGCAAGCTGTGACTGGGTTATAATTTTTGGAGATGTCTAATGTAATGTCGTTGTCACTACATTATGTTAAAATAATTAAGTTTGGAATTACACACCCATCTTATGAGTAGTAAAACAAAAAGTAGGACTCCGCGTAATACCCTAAATTTGCGAATTAAGCCAGAAGAACGCAATTTGATCGATATGGCAGCCAAAGTGCAAGGTAAGAATAGAACTGATTTTATTTTGGAAGCCGCGCGGAATGCTGCGGAGGAAACTTTGCTCGAACGTACTATTTTTTTGGCTAGTCCAGAGGCTTATGCAGAATTTATCGCACTTCTAGATGCACCACCTCAACCTAATGAACGTTTACGCAAAACCATGCAGACGCTCGCACCTTGGGAGAAGGAATGAATTTGACACCACCTGAACCTCTGGCTAGTTATCACTCAATCACTGATTTTTCCTGCGGAATTACTTCTCTTGATGATTGGTTGAAGCGTCGAGCTTATGCTAATCAAGCCAGTGGTGCAACTAGAACTTTTGTTACCTGCGTTGACAATAGGGTAGTTGGGTATTACGCCCTTGCTTCCGGGGCGATTAGTATACAATCAGCTAATGGTAAATTTCGGCGGAATATGCCTAACCCAATTCCAGTGGTAATTTTGGCACGATTGGCAGTAGATACTTCTTCCCAAGGTCAAGGTTTAGGATGCGGTTTATTTCGTGATGGTGCGCTACGGGTTGTTAAAGCGGCTGATACCATTGGTATTCGGGGAATTATTGTTCATGCTATTTCAGAAGAAGCTAAGAATTTTTATTTGGCTTTAGGTTTTGATGTGTCTCCTCTTGAACCGATGACGTTGATGATTACTCTTAATGATTTACGCGCTTGTATTGCTTAGTGCGCTACAGGGGCAACACGGGGTCAACCACAGGGGGTTTGCCCCTACAGGTACGTTTAAGTCCAGAATAACTTTGCTTATGGCCTCATGAACAAGATGTTTGCCCTGATACACTTTACTTAGATTCAGTGCGATTACCAGTTATCTTTAATTAAGTTTTTCCCTTACTTAAATTATGACAAAACAATTGAATTTCATTGATTATGGTTTGATAAGAATTAACAATTTGATGGGGGATGATTAAAACCTTTTCCTCATCTAATTGGCAAGAATAAGCACTTCTCACCAGATGACGAAACCGCCTTAATTCATCCAAAATGAGCCTTGTTTCTTCTGTAATAACTGCTTTTCTCACCCTAGGTATATCAACAGACATTTGCTCTAATAAATCTCGATGCCATTTATCCCCCGTTGGGAATCTTTGATCAATTTTTTTAGCAATCACTTCAAATATACGCTCAATTCCAGTATAAACTCCATGCAAATTAAGCGCAATAGAATTAATTAATGCGTTTTGATACATGAAATCCGATTGATTAGATAATTCTCTTAAAAATATCTCTAACTGTTGTAGGGCTTGAAGAATTTTATTGAGTTCTTGATTAATTCTATCTTGAATTGATAAATTAGTCATAATTCGACCCCCTGAGCAATTGCCTCTAAAATATAAGGATGAGCCTTTTGAACTTCTACTAAATCCACCTCAAAATCCTGTCCATTATCTAACTCTGCTATCGCCTTAAAATAATCTTTCTCTGGTAAATCCCAAACCGCTAAATCAAGATCAGAATGGGGAGTTATTTCTTCATAATTTAACAATGAACCAAATAAAACAACTTTCGTGACTCCATACTTCTCTTTAAGGAGACTAGCACATTTTTGAGCAATTTTTAACCCTGCTTGTTGCCGTTGTTTCATCTCTAATAGAAATTGTTCACGGTTTGCTCTCGCTGCTAAAACTTCAGCAATAATCTCTTGTTTTCGTTCTTCAGTTAACTGTGTCATTATGATTACCCCTAAATCATTGAATATCAATAGTTTCTATGATAGCAATTTTTGTCATAAGCGATCGCCCCTTCTTCTAGATTAGGTTGAAACAACGAAAATCAACACTAATAAAGGTGTGTTACTGCGGTGACACACCTTTTACTATCAGCAGCGATCGCTTATATATCTCTCTATTAATCAAACTTTGGGAAGACGCGATCGCACAGGAAAAATTGTTATTCCGCCCTCAGGATATGCTACAATGCGGGATATTTCAGTTGGCAAAGTGGCAATGATTTGGAACTAGCATTTGAAGGGGATCACACGAAAACAAGAAGAGCCGAAGCGGTGGCGAAAAAGGCCCAAGATGGAATTATTAGGGTTTAGTTGTCAGTTGTTTGTGATCAGTCATTTGATCGCTCATCGTAGGATTAGTGCGATCGATTTTGTTTGGGGTATCTAGAATGATAAAATGGGTGACGTTCAAAGCATCATTCATTAGCTATGACCACAACCTACAAAGTAGAAATTTCTCATTTAGGAACAACACAAACGATCGAAGTTAGGGAAGATCAAACTATACTACAAGCGGCCTACGATGCGGGGATTGACTTACCCAGTTCTTGCAATGCGGGCGTATGTACTACCTGTGCCGCTCAACTTTCCCAGGGTAGCGTCGAACAAGGTGAGGGCATGGGATTATCCCCCGACCTGCAAAAAGAAGGCTATGCTTTGTTATGTGTGGCCTATCCTCGCTCCGATATTAAACTGGAATCTGGCAAGGAAGAAGTAGTTTATCAACGTCAATTCGGAAAACCCTAGGCCAAACTGGGGTTAAGATGACAAATTTTCGGGGGTTTACCCCCAAAAAAACCAGATTTAGAGCCAATCAGACCAGCAAACCCTAACTAATAGCCGAATGCTGACTACTCAGGGAGAACTTTTGCTCTGCACTCTTGAGGGCCGCTTTCATGAAACCAGAAAAGAGAGGATGAGCTTTATTGGGACGAGAGCGAAATTCGGGGTGAAATTGGGTAGCAATAAAGAAAGGATGTTTTGGTAGTTCGATAATTTCCACCAAACGACCATCGGGAGAAGTGCCACTCACCAGATAACCAGTCTCAAAAAAGAGACTACGATAGGCATTATTGAACTCGTAACGGTGACGATGGCGCTCATAGATAACCTCTTGACCGTAGAGGGAGAAAGCCAGACTATCGGGATTTAAACGGCAGGGATAGAGACCTAAGCGCATTGTTCCCCCTAAATCTACCACATCTGCCTGTTCTGGCAGTAAATTAATCACCGGATTCGGTGTATCCTCTTCAAATTCGGAACTATTGGCCCTTTCCAATCGGGCCACATTGCGACCCCATTCGATAATCGAACACTGCATCCCTAAACAGAGACCCAAGAAAGGAATATTATTGACCCTAGCATACTCGATCGCCTTAATTTTGCCATCCACACCCCTAATCCCAAAACCACCGGGTACCACAATACCGTCAACACCGCTTAAATGAGCTTCGGCCGAATCATTATCCACATCTTCGGCACTTACCCAACGCAATTCTATCTCGCTATTAAGGGCAATAGCAGCGTGTTTGAGGGCCTCCACCACCGAGAGATAAGCATCCCCCAACTGCACATATTTCCCGACGATAGCTATCTCTAATTTTTGACCGGGGGATTGCATCTGTCGGATGAGATTTTCCCACTCCTCCAGATGGGGGTATCGGGGACTGAGGTTGAATAATTCTAGGGTTTGTTGCGCTAATCCCTCTTTTTCCAGATTAAGAGGAACTTCGTAGATACTGCTGGCATCCTGAGCAGTAATCACCGATTCCACCGGCACATCACAGAAAGCTGAGAGTTTTTCTTTTAACCCCGGTTGTAGGGGTAGATGACAACGACAGACCAACACATCCGGTTGAATACCGATCGATCTTAATTCCTTGACCGAGTGTTGCGTCGGTTTAGTTTTCATCTCCTTAGCGGCCGGAATCCAAGGAATTAGGGTAACGTGCATATAAACCACGTTATTTCGACCTACATCCTTCCTAAATTGCCTAATTGCTTCTAAAAAAGGCAGAGATTCGATATCTCCCACCGTACCACCAATTTCTGTGATGACAATATCGGGGTTGGTATCCTTGGCTACCCGGAGAATCCTTTCCTTGATTTCGTTGGTAATATGGGGGATTACCTGCACAGTTCCCCCCATATAAGCACCACGGCGCTCTTTATTCAATACCGCTTGATAAATCGAGCCGGTAGTCACGCTATTGAGACGGGAGAGTTCCGTATCGGTAAAACGTTCGTAGTGGCCAAGGTCGAGGTCGGTTTCAGCCCCATCATCGGTGACAAATACCTCTCCGTGTTGAAAAGGACTCATCGTACCCGGATCCACGTTGATATAGGGGTCTAATTTCAGAATTGAGACGGAATAATCCCGACTTTTCAACAATCTTCCCAAACTAGCGGCGACAATTCCTTTCCCAATACTGGAGACGACTCCCCCGGTGACAAAGACAAATTTACTCATAAAATTTTTCCTGCGATCAATTATACCTAGCAAGGGGTGAGAGTTTTCGGGATGGGGCGGTGTCATTTTCCCAGATTTCATTATAACCGGAGGATCTATACCCCGATCCTCGTTTTAGCTCCCTCTCCAAAATCTATTGCACCACAGCTTTATCCCTCTTTAGTCACCTTCACCCCGATCATCTAAATTTTTCGCTACAATCGAGAGTACTAAGACTCAGGCAATTGTAAAGTAATATTAATGATAGATTTTAATACTCTCGCTGAATTTTCCCGCAACTATTGCGTCTCGATTTGTGCCTTTTTAGTACCCGCTAACTTAGTAACCACCCTTTTAACGGTTCTTTTTCTCTATTTCGGTCGTCCTACCAGTCAAATCTTCCCCATTGCTTCCCTAGCTTTGTTGTTCGCCATCACCATGTTTCTCCATGTCGCCACCTGGTTGATGATTGGTGTGGTTATGGCCCCCACTTTTATCCTCTTTGGACTAGGTTTAACCTGTTTTGTGATCAATTTTCAAGCTATCAGCGATCGCCAAAGTTTGGAACAGTTATTACACACTGGTGTTAGTCGTCTAGCCCGCTCTTTCAATCAAGGAAAAGCGCCAAGACTTCCCACTTCCCACTTCCCACATAGTTGAACCAAGAGGCTAATCTTGATGCGTCCAAGAGCGATGAGCCAGACGCAAACCCCAATCGAGCAGATAACCGATCGCGCCAATAACGAGAATCACCGCCATCAACTCTGAATAGGCGAGTCGATCGCGTGTATCGAGAATATAATAACCCAAACCCGCACTAACCCCCAGCATTTCCGCCGGGACAAGAACGATCCAGATAATACCGATAGCCAAACGGAAACCAGTTAAGAGATGGGAGAGGATCGCAGGCAGAATAATCTGGAAAACCGTTTCCCCTCGGGTAGCACAGAGACTGCGGGCTAAAGTCAACCAAGAGCGATCAACCGCATTAACCCCAGCAGCCGTATTGAGAAGGATCGGCCAGATGGCCGCCACTGTCAGCAAAAAATACACGGGTAGATCACCAATTCCCAAAACCATCACCGCTAAAGGCATCCAAGAAAGGGGCGAGATCATGCGTAGAAATTGAAATAGGGCCGACAAAGCCGATTCAAGGGAGCGATACAACCCGATTAATATCCCCAAAGGCACACCGATGGCACTAGCGAGAACTAAGCCCACAAGAACCCGGCGGCAACTGGTGAGGATATGGGGCATAATCTCCCCCCCAACAAAAAGCTGTAATAAAGCGACAAAAGAGCGCTCAGGGGAAAAATCATTTAAAATCGGGTTTGAGTGCCATAGAGGACTGGTAAATAGCCACCAGAGCAATAATCCAAAACCGATACCCCATAAGGGTAGTAAAGATATTGGCGGGGAGGTCAAAGATTGTGACTTCATGGGTTCGGATCTTTAAAATTTGATCGTCTCGATGCGGGAGAGATTATTCGGTAAGCCGAAAGCTTTCGGTCCGCCCACCTGTTGCAAGGCATTACGGACAAAAGAGTCATCCACGAGATCCCGCGCCACCTGTCGGGGTTGCAGTTTTTGGAGAAAATCCGTATTTCCTTCCACCTGAGTGGTTTTGAGTAAGCGTACCAGTTCCTCGGTATAGGAAGGGAAAGGATAGGGCTGGAAATCGATCCGGTTGACCTGCCAAGCTGGATTCTGGATTGCTCCGTCTTTTTTATAGAAATTGCGATCATAGTAAGTAAGCGCCCGTTGCAATACCGGCAGCGGGTGAGGCGTATATTTTCCGCCATCTTTAGAGAGAATCCGGGCCACTTCGGAGCGATTGCTCCGTGACCAGAGTTGAGCTTTAACGAGGGCGTTTACCACCCGCTGCGTCCATTGTTTCCGTTGCCTAATATCCTCCTCGTGAACAAAGACGACGCAACAGGCGTGATTCTTCCAGACATCGCCAGTGAAACGGAGAACCCTACCGGTTTTGAGATTTTCCGCCGCCGCGTTGAAAGGTTCAGCAACGATATAACCACCGATGCTCTTATTGGCGAGGGCTGATACCATATCCGGGGGCGGGAGAACCACTAGATTAACCTCGTTAGACGCGATCGGCGCGTCCTTGGCTTTGCGAACTATTTTCAGCCCGTTACGTTGTAAGAGTTGTTGCAAGACCAAATTATGAATCGAATACCAGAAAGGAACCGCGATCGTTTTGCCTCCCAATTCCCTGGGATTTTCAATATCGGGAAGGACGGTGAGGGCTGAACCGTTGGTATGGTTCCAAGCGACGATTTTAGCGGGGAAATTGCGCCCGTAACGAATCCAGATCGAGGTGGGAAAAAGAACGTGAATAACGTTCACCTGCCGAGCGAGAAAGGCTTCAACAATCTGCGCCCAAGAACGGAATAGGCGCGGTTGTTCGGCAGTTAAACCTTCCGCTTGATAAAGTTTTCGCGAGTGGGCTACCAATAGGGGGGCGGCATCCGTAATCGGTAGATAACCGATTTTCACAGGCTGATCTTTGGCATTGGCGTTAACGGGGAGATTCCAATTATCGGCGGCGATCGCTGCTCCGAAGGAACTGGTAAACAGTGCCGAAAGTTTCAGAAAATCTCGACGGCTCATGCCGCAACAAGCACAATTATCGTGTAGATTCATAGATTTACAGTGTCATGACAAGGGCTAATTCTTGAAAAATTGACTGGCGTAGATCACTCAACAGCTTCGCTGACTCGAAACGGGGTTTCGGCATCGAGATGGTCCATTCTCGGCGGATGCCCACCGGATGACGGCCCATGAGAAGAACTCGATCGGCCACTAATAGGGCTTCATCGATGTCGTGGGTAACGAGGAGAACCGTGCTGTGATAGAGAGCTATGACTTCTAGGAGGAGTTTTTGCATCTCGAAACGGGTAATCGCGTCGAGGGCGCTAAACGGCTCATCCAGGAGGAGGAGAGAGGGGCGGCGGGCAAGGACGCGGGCTAGAGAAACTCTCTGAGCCATACCGCCCGATAGTTGATGAGGATAGGCACGCTCGAAGCCCTCTAGTTTGACGCTTTTAACGGCGGTGTGAACCCTTTCCTGTAATTGCTGATGATCGAGGCGGGGCATCCGCTTTAATTTCAAACCAAAAGCCACGTTTTGCCAAACGGTTAACCAAGGTAAAAGGGCGGGGGATTGAAAGACGATCGAGCTGCGGATGTCTGGGGCTTGTAGGGGTCGTGAGTGCAATTGTATTTCTCCGCCATCGGCACTTTGCAAACCAGCGGCGGTAGCAAGGAGGGTAGATTTACCGCAACCACTGGCCCCAAGCAAACAAACCACCTCACCGGAGCGCACCTGTAGGTTAATATCCTCAAAAACGGTACGGTAGCCATGGCGGGTTTTATAGCGTTTGTGGAGATTTTTGAGGGTGAGGACGGGGTAATCAGTGGCGACGCTCATTCCCTCACCCCCGCTCGATCGAGTTCGCCCGTGAGAATTTTATCGGTAGCGGACTGACGTTGTAATTCTCTTTCTAGTTGAATCAGGCTCGGAGTTAACACAGGTAAAAAGGCGACCTCCCGCAGTCGTCGCGCCGTGTCGCTATTACGGAAATAGCCTTTTCCTCCCTTAATTTCCGCTTCTAACCCTACGGATTCCACCGCTAACCGGGTAATGTCCACTCTGAGGGTGAATAGTTGGCGTGTTCGTCCGAGATCGAAGCTTTCTATGGTGCTGAATTGCTCGATTGTCTTTTCTAGACGAGTCAGACGCTCCCGGGCGAAGAAATAACGATCGCTTGTTACCGCTGCCTTTCCCCCTAAATTTTTCTCCGTCTCCCCAAGGGATTTACGCGTAATGCCAAGGGCCAGTCCGCATTGTAACAGCAAGAAACAGGGGCGGACTGAGGGTAAAAATTTTGCTGCTTCCAAGCTGATCATCCAGTCGTGAGATAACTGAACTCGATCGAATTCAAGGGTACTGGTGCGGGAAGCCTGTAAACCCAATAATTGTAGGTCTTCACCCCGTTTTAACCCTTTTGCGAAGGAGGGAAGGGCGAGGATAAGAGTTTCTCCCGATGTAGTTTGAGCGGCAACGGCCACTATAAATTCTCCCTTAGAGTCGAGGTTAGAGGCCCAGGGCAGGAAGCCATTAACAGTGACGTTTTCCCCCTCGATCTTTGCTTGTAAACGCAGCTCCTCGATACCGCCGAGGTACTTCATGGCGTTGGAGAGTCCTGTGGCTCCGGCTATCTCTCCCTTGAGAACAGCAGGTAGAATTTTGTTTTGTAGGTAAGTGTTATTACTGGCGGCCAGATATTGAATAAAGACGCGCTGACACCAGAAAACAAAACCAGTGGTTAGGCAGCATTGGGACACAGCGGAGATCGCCTCTACTGCCTGTAGTAAGGAGCCACCCTGGCCTCCTAAGCTTTCAGGTATAGCATAGCCGAACCAGCCCGATTCTCCTAGCTTGGTTAGGGCCGAACCGACGTTGAGATTAGCTGTACCGTTGTTGAGGTCAGTGGCTCTTTCTTCCAGAAAAGAAAGGATTTCGGAGCCTCGATCGAGCATAATTGTTCTCTCCTAGGGGTGAATATTTTCAATCGAGGTCAAACTATCTATAGGTGCGCCGACCACTTCTCTGGCTCTTTTTACCGCCGCTTCATCGGGACTATCGTAGAAACAGAGACATTTACTCAAGTCTTCGCAAACATAGGTCCGCTCGAAACTGACTTCCGGCACTTGAGCATAAAGGGGGGTTTTCTCCGCTTTTCGTTGCAGGTAAGTTTCCATCGTTAGCCCCGGAGGTAAATTCCACTGTACTAGATAGTTGGCTTTGTCTTTGCGCTCTCGCACAGTGGCTAAGTCCTGCCCAATCAAGCGCATTTCTTTGATTAGTTGCCAACCTAGCCCAGCGTTTTCTAGTACTTGTTCGAGGGAGGCGCGATCGATCGCTTTGATAATCAGGAATAACCGCCCCTCTGTTCCACCGATTAGGGCTTCGATTAACTCTGCCTGGGATTTTGATGCGACTGTGGCAATGCGCGACCATATCTCGCTCACCTCTTCTTTTGTCCTTTCTTGTCGATCATCCTCTACTAGATATAGAGTCATAATTCATCTGAAATACATTTACAATACATTTGAGTTTAATGTCTTTGGGAAAAAAAAGCAATATTTTCAAGCACCTCAAAACGCCGCGGCCAGAACCCTTGCCTTGGCTGATATGCGTGACCCGATTGATAACCGCCCTTATCTGGCTGAATTTTTTTCGGCCAAAGACTTGACAAACTCCAAAATTTCTGCTAACCTTGTAGTAGAATGGGAATCCGTGTCAGCATACGAACCCTCTTTTTAAATCTTTCTTAAGAATAAAAATTTTAACCCGAATTGCAGGTAGTAGCTAAACTAAGAGCAGTACCACGGGAAACAGTAACTATGGAAGTTATTTGCACGCGTCCCCATTGTCCGAAACCGCGTAATCAGTGCCTAGACCTAGACGATAGCAATCGCTTAACCTCGATCGAGCAGAAATATTGTATTACTTGCGGGATGCCATTAATTTTGGGGGGACGTTATTTACCGGAACGTCTATTAGGACAAGGGGGATTTGGGGCAGCATTTTTAGCAGTAGATCGTTATAGTCCCAAAAAAGCTAAATGTGTACTCAAACAATTTCAACCTTCCGGTAATTTAAGTCCGCAAGCTTTAGAAAAAGCGAAAAACTTATTTTTTCAAGAAGCGCACGTTTTAGAAGATTTAGGACGAGAACATCCCCAAATCCCCGATCTCTATGCTTTTTTCCCTTTAACAGTCAAGAATCAATTAACGGGAGAAGAAGAGCAATTTTTCTATCTGGCCCAGGAATATATCGACGGTAAAAACTTAGAAGAAATTCTCCAACAGCAACAAAAACCCTTTCAAGAAAGTGAAGTTAAAAACATTCTCAAAGAATTACTTCTTATCCTCAAATTTATTCATGAAAATGGTTCCATTCACCGGGATATAAAACCATCTAACATCATGATATCCAAAAATGGCCGCCTCTATTTACTCGATTTTGGGGCAGTAAAACAGGCGACTAATAACCCTAGTAATACACAAGAGAAATCCACAACAATTTATTCAGCCGGATTTGCTCCTCCCGAACAACAATTAGGCAATCAGGTATCGGCATCCACAGATTTATATGCCCTAGCAGCTACCTGTGTTATACTCTTAACTAATCGCGATCCTGATGATCTATACGATCCGCAAAAACAGGTCTGGAATTGGCAAAATTATGCCCCCAACATCAGTGCAGATTTAGCCCAAGTATTCAATAAAATGTTACTAGCAAATACCCGGGATAGATTTCAATCCTGTGGAGAAGTTTTAACCGCTTTAAATCCTCCTCCCCCATCTCCTCCACCTTCTCCAATTCCCCCATCTTCCCCATCTCCTCCACCTTCTCCAATTCCCCCATCTCCTCCACCCTCTCCAATTCCCCCATCTTCTCCGGTGATTAGAAAAACTTCCCGCTTTTCTCTTGGGGAAACCTTCGCTAATGCTGCCTTTACAGGATTTGAAGGGACATTATTAGTAATTGCCTTAAATAGTTTAGTTCCCTCGGTAGGAATTGTCATCGCCTTTATGATCTTAGGTGGCTTAGTTTTGGCATTATTTAAAAAAGTGATTGAAGGGAAAGATTTACCGATTCTAGCAGCAATTACCCTCGTTTTCCTGTTAATTCCGCAACTGCAAGGAACTCTAAGTTTTCCTGAAATTGCTATCATTGCCGTGATGGCAGCCATCGGGGCAATTGCTATTACTGCCTTTTTCCGGTTAATATATCAGATAATTTTGCGATTATTTTAAAACCCTGAAAGTTGCCAAATTATCATCACTACCGCCGGTAATCGTGCCACCGAGGTCTAAAATAGTTTGCAGATAGTCGAGGACTTCCTGAGAAATTAACTCTCCCGGCATCAAAACGGGAATACCGGGGGGATAGGGACAGATAACATCAGCACTAAGACGATCGAGGGCATTTTTCCGGGATACTATCTCTGTAGGGGCAAAAAAAGCCTTTCTAGGAGAAATAGCCAAATTTCCCGTGACTGGGGGAGGAGTGGGGGGTAAACTGGTAGAGGAAGGGGATTTAAGGCATTGAAAAGCAGTAATTAGGCGATTAATGTGTTCGCGATGGTTGCCGATGGAGATAATAAAAGTAAGTTGGCTGAAAGTCGGTAATTCTGCGGTGACGGCGTATTTTTCTCGCAAAATATCGTCTATTTCGTAACCAGTTAAGCCAAAATCTTTGACAATTACCGTTAAACGAGTGCGATCGAACCAGTGACAACCCGGGATAGAATGGGGAAAGTCCAAAACAGAGATATTAGGAATTTTATCGAGTTCTTTTCGGGCAGTAGCGGCTAAATCGAGGGTTTTGGTCAGTAAATCTAGTCCCTGCGTCGCCATTTGCTTTCTAGCACTATCAAGGGAGGCGAGAAGCAAATAACTAGGGCTAGTGGTTTGAACTAATTGTAAGGCTCGATCGACTTTTTCGGAACTAATGCGATCGCTTTTTAAGTGTAACATCGATGCTTGAGTTAAGGCCCCCAAAACCTTATGGGTGGACTGAATAGCCATATCAGCGCCGAGAGACAGGGCAGCCGGAGGTAAATCGGGATGAAAGGCAAAATGCGCCCCGTGAGCCTCATCAACGAGCAGCGGGATGGAATAATGATTGGTAATCTGGGCGATAGTTTTTAAGTCACAGCAAACCCCTTGATAGGTGGGAGAGACTACCATCACCGCTTTGGCGTCGGGATGAAGTTTCAGGGCATTTGCGAGGGATTGGGGGGTTATATTTAAATTTAGATCGATAGTGGGATTATATTCGGGATTGATAAAGATAGGCTGCGCCCCAGAGAGAATTAAGCCCGAAATTGCCGATTTATGAATATTTCTCGCCAAAATAATTTTATCTCCCTCGCCGCAAGTGGCTAAAATCGCCGCAATAATGCCACAACTGGAACCATTGACTAAAAACCAGCTTTTATCTGCCCCAAATGTCTCGGCTGCTAAAATTTGCGCTTCTTTAATCACTCCCGTCGGGGCAAACAAATTATCAAGGTCGGGTAATTCGGGTAAATCGGCTTTAAAGACGCTTTTTCCCAGTAAATTACTTAAATCTTCCCCGATTCCTTCCCCCTGCTTATGCCCTGGTGCATAAAATGGTACATCTAAACTATTGACTTTTTTTTGCAGTTGTGATAACAATGGAGCGGATTCTGGTGAAGGCATTTTTGGAAGGGAGTGGGGGATTTGTCAGTTATCAGTAATCAGTAAACAGTTATCAGTAAACAGTAATTAGTGAAGATTGATCGGTGAATATAGCGTTTTTCAGTCTGCTGAGGTACAAAAGTTATGGGTTTTAGGCACTCATGCAAGAGGCAAAAGGCAAAAGGGAAGAAAAATAGGTGTACCTCACTAGCTTAGGAAACGCTATAATATCATTTAAAACTTAAAACTTATCACTTTAAACTGATCACTGATAACTGATAACTGTTAACTGATCACTGATCACTGTTAACTATCTGTGCCTAACATTTGCAGTTTATATAAACTAGCGTAGAGACCGTCTTTAGTTAATAAATCTTCATGGGTTCCCGATTCGACTAATTCCCCGCGTTTAAGGACAAGAATTCGATCGACATCGCGAATAGTAGAGAGACGATGGGCGATAATAATAGCAGTACGATCAACTAAAATCTGTTCTAAAGCTTCTTGAATTAATACTTCTGTCCCCACGTCTAAACTAGCGGTAGCTTCATCTAAAACTAGAATTTCGGGGTTACGAATAGCGACTCTTGCAAAAGCGAGTAATTGTTTTTGTCCTCCCGATAAATTTGCGCCCCGTTCGCGTAAAAGGGTATGATAACCATCGGGTAACTCCTCGATCAAGTGATCGATATTAGTTAATTTAGCCGCTGCCTTAACTTGGTCAAAATCATAAGTTTCTCCTAAAGTAATATTGCGAGTAACATCTCCAGCAAAGAGAAAAGTTTCTTGGAGAATGACACCGATATAACGTCTTAATTCCGCTTGGGGAAGATAACGGATATCGATACCATCCACTAGAATTCTGCCCTTACTCGGTTCGTAAAGACGACAGAGAAGACGAATAATCGAACTTTTTCCCGCACCAGTGGGACCGACTAAAGCGACTTTTTCCCCGGGATGAATGGTAAAATTGAGACCTTTGATAATATATTCATCGGGTTTATAACCAAACCAAACATTTTTAAAAATAATCTCGCCAGTTTGACGTTTTTCTGGAAAATAAAGCTCTTTAGAACTGTTAGTATCGGCGATTTCAATGGGAATACTAATTAATTCCCCAATGCGTTCGATAGCAGTAAAACCCGATTGAAACATGGTAAATTTTTCGGCAAACTGACGCAGGGGATTAAAGAGACGTTGGGAGAATAAAATAAAAGCCGATAAAACCCCAAAATCAATGGTTTTCTGGAGAATCAAAATCCCGCCTAACCATAATACTCCTCCCACGGCAATTAATCCGATCCATTCCAAAGTGGCCGACACAGCCGAATCGTAAAAAATTGTTTTATCTAGGGATTGACGATAGTGAGTATTGATAGAGCGAAACATTTCAGCGTTAAAGCGTTCGCGGCGAAATAATTGAACAATATTAACTCCGACTACATTTTCCTGTAATTGGGCATTAAGTTTTGATAATTCCTCGCGTACTTGATAGTTAGCGGTGCGGTATTGTTTTTGAAAAAAGATAATTAAAGCAGTGACGGGAAATAACATCAACACCAACAATAGAGCTAATTGCCATTGCAGGGTAAACATGGTGAGGATAATAACTAAAATATTGACCAGATCACTGACAACTCCGATCGCCCCACTAGCAAAAACTTCTCCTAATGCTTCCACATCGCTGGTTAAACGAGTGACTAAACGTCCCACGGGAGAGCGATCAAAAAAACTGGAGGAAAGGGAAGTAACATGGGTAAATAAATCTTCCCGGACATTAGCAGTAATTGACTGACCGACTTTCTGCACTAGATAACCTTGTGTTGTCCCTAAAATCAGTCGTAAAATAATCGAAACCGACAGGATAATAATTAGGGTATTGATGGCTGCCGTTAAGGGCATTCGAGCCAAAAAACCCCAAGTTTGTTCCTTTTGCAAAAGGGAGACCGCTTGACCGATAATTAAGGGTTGGATCGCCCCCGTGAGAGATAGGGGAAAAAGAAGTATTAATGACCAAAATAGTAGGGCTTTTTGCTTTTTCGCGTAGGGAAGTAGTCTTAATAATAATCTCCAGTCATTTTCTTTGACCGGAGGGGACACAGGGGGGGATGATGGAGCCATATTCTCGGCAGCTGGGGAGAAATTACGCCCCTATTGTTAACTTTTCTAACAGGCGATCGATCTGAAAATGTTCCTCCATTAATTCTCGAATACAAGCAACTTTTACCTGTTCCTGTAAGCGAATCTTCCCGAAGGCCTGATCGACGATTTCCACGGTGGTGAGAGTATCTAAATTTACCGAGAGAATTGGTACTTCTAAATCCTCGGCCCGGCCGAGAATCAGGGGATCTGGAGAGATGGAACCGGTTAAGATTAAACAGGTAGTGGAAGTTTCTAGGGCAGCCAACTGTAGATCAGTGCGATCGCCACCCGTAATCACGGCCATATTTTCCCCCTTGCGAAAATATTCTAAAGCGGCGTTGACATTCATCGCCCCGATCGCTAAACTTTCTACCATCCAATCCAAACGATCGGGCCGACATAATACTTTGGCCTCTAAAAGATGGACAATTTCCCGAACACTAATACTGCGCAGCAGTTTACTAGCGGGTAACAGTCCTAAAACTTCCACACCTTGGCCAGCGAGATAGGGTTTAAGGAGAGATTGTACTTCATCCCAATCATCGGCGGGGATATCGCTAATTACTACCCCCAGCAGCTGATTATTTAATTCCTGTTGCGCTTTCAGCAGACTATCGGCAATCAGGGGAGAACTATAGCGGGCCACCAATAGGATCGGAGTCTGGAGAATTTTGGCCATCTCCCCCATGGATAGCTGAAAAATGCTCCCTTCCCAGAGGGTCCCCGGTCCTTCGAGAAGGGTAATATCACTGTTAACTCGATCGAGATAGCCGGCAAGAACATTGCCGTAGTCCTGTTTATCTGTACCTTGTAAACGTTTAGCAACGGAATCCACATCTGTATAGATCAGGGGTAAGCGCAGCTGTTCGGGGGATAATTCTAATAATTGCCGAATAAATTCTACATCCTCATCGACCAATTGCCCATCGACGTAGCCCGGACAATTGCCCACTGGTTTGCCGTAACTTATCTCTAGTCCTTTTTGCCGCAAGAGATGCGCTAAACCGACGATAGTTCCCGATTTACCACTAAGGGGTTCTAGGGAAGAGATAAGTATAGATTTGGCTGATTTGGCCACGATTTGCTCCTTTTAACCCGTAAAATCCCGACTTTTATCCTTCAAATCGCAGCAGTTTCCGATAAAATCCCTGCGAAAAGTCGGCCGAACCTAGCTGCTTAAAGGTTTTAATCGCATCGATGAGATATTCGATCAACTCGGAGTTAATAATCGTCATCTCATAGCTTAGGTCGGCCTGTCCTTCAAATTGTAAACGACAACGGGTCAATTCCGAGGGCAATTTTGATACATACCAAGAGGCCACAAAGGGAATCCCTTCACTGTTTTCTATGCGACGATGACCTTCTAAAGATCCTCCTTGATACAAAGTGATCGCATAGGGCAGCATACTATGTTTGTCCCTGGCATAGTAGGGCATATATACTAGGACATCGGCCTTATTAGCGGGTTCCAATTGTTCGATAGTCGCCATAATTAGTTAATTCTTTGCTTCACAGCCAATTTACCAGTGACACTGATATTTTCGATATATTTTAACCGATCGATCGGGGAATCTCACTATCGGGAAAATAGGCAGAATTTACGACCAGATCATTTTCCTATACTGAGGTGATCATCGGCTATAACCGGCATACTAACCCGAAAAACCGTGCCGGGGTAGAGGGAACTTGTTGGCTCGGGATTGGGACTGATAAATTCAATCTTCCCCCCCATGCTGGTAATTAATTCTTTGGCGATCGCTAAACCTAATCCTGTACCCGGTATATCTCCCCCTGCTTGCACTCCCCGGTAGTGACGTTGAAAAATTCTTTCTTGATCGCTCGTCGGAATACCATAACCCGTGTCTTTAAAAACAATTTCTACACTATTCTTAACATTTTTTACCTCGACGGTGACTTTTCCGCCAGCAGGAGTATATTTGAGGGCATTATCAATTAAATTACTGAATACTTCCCGCAAACCAGGGATATTGGCCCGAATAAGTGGTATATCTTCCCCGTGAATCGTTTCTAGACTGAGATTTCTCTCTTTGGCTACCGCTTGGGCCGAAAGGAGCAGCGGATCGAGAAGATCATGGAGATCGATCGGCGTTAGTTGGCCGCTGCCAGCAGGTAAGAGAAAGGCGGTGGGGGAAGATTGCGCTTGCAGGAGAGGAATATCGACGGTGGGGTAATTTTCGCTTTCTTGCTGAATTTGTCCCTCAAATTCGGCAATTAAGTCGCGAACTCGATCGCTTTCTCTCAGGATACCAGTAATGGCGGGATCGTTACCCTCTTCGGCTAAAAGCCTTTTGAGCAGAAGTTTACCAAAGGTTTTTAAAGCGGTGAGGGGATTGCGGATTTGATGGAGAAAGGTATCGAGGCGCTGACTTTGCCATTGTCGATAATAACGTTCTTCTGCCAATTGGCGATCGAGTACACAGGCTAAAGCGAGGGTTTGGGTGATTTTTTCCATCTGGGTTAATTCCCAACTTTGCCAAGGTCGTTTTTCTCTGGTTGTCACCAATAATCCGATCATGCCCTCTTCATACATTAAGGGTAAAAACAAGCGATGACCGCTGACGGTCTCCTGATTACTCCAGAGGTGGGATAAATCTTCTAACTTAACCGCAGTTAACAAGTCTGCCGCCGGTTGCTCTGGTTGTAAGGAAAGCCGCTTTTTTTGGGGAGAAGGGGGATTAAAAGGGGGATAAACAACGACTGGGATTAAATTACTCGATAAAGGTTCAGTTAAATAAACCGCACTTCTGTCAGCTTCCATTTGCTCCCGCAAAAGTTCCATCTGTGCCTGACAGAGGGCAATAAAATCATCACTAAGGGGAGTCCGGGAGGGGGAGGAGAAGGCCATACCAAGAAAGTAAAAAGTAAAAAGTCAGAAAACCCAGATAAAGCTAGGGTTGCGAGTTTTGTTTCCCAGTTTACACAGGAGAGAAAGGCGATTCTCTTGGGTCGAGGGCAGCCAGTAAAAAGCAATTAGGACAAGGGTTTGGTCACTATTTTCGGGGTGGATCACGGTATATATTAAAAAAAGTTTAATAATAATAAGTTTTGTATCGGGATTTGGGGCTGTGTTTTTGTCAGAAAAACTTAAACATAGTCCCAGTCTAGCTTCTAGTCAAACTTGTCTGTAATTGGCTTTGGTGAGAGACACTTGATTTCTTGGTCTAGAAGGGATATAATCGCTACGGCTTTTGTAACTATCATTACAACGATTAGCCAAAACAGGAGGTAATTGGGTTGGCCAGAAAACGGAAACGTAAGAGTCGCCGTCGTCAAGAAGGACGTAAGATACTTGAACTTGTACCCCAGTATAGTATTGAAAGTGGCGAAGATAAACCCGTAACTGCGGCGCGTAAGTATATTCAAGCTATAGGCATTAGCCCACCAGCTTTATTGATTGTTAAGCGTAACGAGCATACAACCGATCGCTATTTCTGGGCTGAAAAAGGACTGTTTGGAGCGCAATATGTGGAGGAAAACCACTTCCTCTTCCCAAGTTTGCGCGACCTGCAGCCCCAGCCCGTCAAAGCACCGGTAGCAGTTGCCAAATAACTCAAAGGACTATTAATCGTATCATGGAAAGTGAATTCGTTTACGCAAAAGTAAACGAGTTTTTTTTGTCTGAGGCCTAGGAATCAGCCATCAGCTTTTCGCTGATGGCTGAAGGTAAGCAATCTGAGGCCGAAAAACAGCTAAGTTTTAGGCAACATTACCTGCTGTGGTCGTAATAATTTGACGTACTTGAGCATCGGTCAGATTCGGATTGGCACTCAACATTAAGGCCACCACTCCAGCTACATGAGGTGTTGCCATAGAGGTTCCACTCAAGAAACCATAGCCACCATTAGGGAGAGTAGAATACACTTGCACGCCTGGGGCGGTGACATAGCTCATCGAAGAATTGGAACCAGCACGATTGGAGAAGGAAGCCATCTGGTTAGAACTATCAACGGCACCTACGGCAAGACCCCAAGAGGTGGCACTGGAAGCGGGATAACCGGGTTGAGCTGCCCCCTCATTACCAGCGGCCATAACCACGATAACACCGCGACTGCTGGCATACTGGAGGGCTGATTGAACCGCGCTGTCAGTGCTACCACCCCCCAAACTCATATTAATCACATCAGCACCGTTGTCCACAGCGTAGCGAATTCCTTGGGCAACGCCACTATAGGTGCCACTACCGGAATCGCTCAAAACTTTCACTGGCATAATTCTGGAATTGTAGGCCACACCAGTGGCCCCGAAACCATTATTAGCAGCAGCAATGGTTCCCGCCACATGAGTACCATGGCTGTTGCCATCTAAAGTGTTATTATTGCCATTGGCAAAGTTCCAGCCATAAACGTCATCAACATAACCGTTGCTATCGTTATCAAGACCATCATTGGCAATTTCGCCCGCATTCGTCCAAATATTGCCCGCTAAGTCGGCATGATTGCGGTCAACTCCTGTATCTAGTACAGCAACGACGATTCCTTGTCCTGTATAACCGCTTGCCCAAGCTTCCGGAGCATTAACTAAGTTAACCCCCCAGTCATTAGCACCACCAAAAGTGGGAACATCGGCAAAAGGAGTTTGATTCAAGGCTCCAGCGACGGCTTTCGCGGCATTAACTAAACCGTATCCTGAAATGGCACTATATCCGGGTGTGACTGTGGCTGTGGTAGCCGACAGGCTTAAGTTATAGTTAGTGCTGCCACTGTAGGGATAAACCCGGACATAGTAAGTACCCGCACTGAGTTGACGAGTAATACTCTCACTGCTGGTACTGCCATTAGTGGAGCTAGTAATCACACTGCCATTACTATCTAATAAGGACACATCGGCATCGGCACTTAATCCCGTTAAATTCAGGCTAAAGTCGCTAGTAGTTCCTAAACTAAAACGATAGTAATCATTAGTGTCTGTGGTACCAACAAAATCACTGTAGCTGGTGGGAGTTGCTCCAATGGTGATATCACGGGCCGTTGCTAAGGTATTACCGGCATCAGGAGCGGCAGCTAAACTTAAGTTATAGTTAGTGCTGCCACTGTAGGGATAAACCCGGACAAAGTAAGTACCCGCATTCAGTTGACGAGTAATACTATCATTGCTGGTACTGCCATTAGTGGAGCTAGTAATCACACTGCCATTACTATCTAATAAGGACACATCAGCATCGGCACTTAATCCCGTTAAATTGAGGCTAAAGTTGCTACTGGTTCCTAAACTAAAACGATAGTAATCATTAGTGTCTGTGGTACCAACAAAATCGCTGTAGGTGGTGGGAGTCGCTCCAATGGTGATATCACGCGCCGTGGCTAAGGTATTGCCAGCTAGGTCAACAGAACTGGAAACACCCACAAAACTACTTGGACCCGTTAAAAAATCACCGCCGTTACGCCAAGAGGAAAGGGATTGGGATGATTGCCCGGGATTTTCCAGTCCTAGCTGGTATTCTTCCACAGAATTGCTTAAAAAGCCAGAATCCATGCCCTGGAGACTTTTGCGGAAAACAGGGGTAATCAAGTCGGAGCGTCCTAAACCTGATTCCTCGACAAGGGTTGGTAAATGGAAGATATCATCTAAAACATTACTGTCTGATAGGTTGAAACGTTCGTCAAGCATATTTTTTCTCCTTAAGTGCTTCAGATGTGAGGTCAGGGGTTGGTTCCTAACTGTCGATACTTATTTCTGGGGAGTTGGGGATTATTTCGATCTCCGCCCTCCCTTTACCGTCGTATAGTATATAAGTCAGGTGAAAACTTTGACTGAATATATACTGGGGGTGCGATCTAATCCTATGCAGTTAGTGGCTATGGGGAGAAAAATTGATGAGTTATTCTCCGCTAAAAATTTCTCAAAACCTGGGGAATCTAGACCATCTATATAGTTATAGATGTCGTTGGCGGCAAAGTTATCTATCATGGTGTTCTGGTCTTTTTTTAGTGGTTAGATGGCTGAGATAACAATCAAGAATATCTGATCAGACAGACAATACCTGTCAGCTTTTGGGTAAGTCCCACAAAGAGTAGGCCAATTCAAATCTGAATTGCATTACTGGGCGAGTTTATACGCCAATTCAAACCTGGATTTCACCACAATCTGATCCTATTTCATACAATAACTTGAATGGGATTCGATAGTCAAGACGTTTTTGGGGACGTATGAATTACAAATTATGAATTATGAAGTCGGGAGTGGGGTCATGGAATTATGAATTATGAATTATGAATTATGAATGATAAATTATGAATTATGAATGATAAATTATGAATTATGAATGATAAATTATGAATTATGAAGTGGGGAGACCACTTCGTGCGCGTTGCGGGGGGTGATGGGGTGATGGGGTGATGGCAGCAGGGAGAAAAAAGCTGACAGCTAACGAATGTTACGATTGTTACAACATCTTGACATTAATTCTGATACCCTGACAATGTGTCAATCTGTGCAGTAATGGGGCAGAAACTCAAGTGGTATCGATCCATATTTCTATTGTTGAGGGCAACCCGCACTTGCGATCGCTATTAGCTTGGCATCTGCAACAGGCCGGTTATTTGGTCAATCAATCGGCAAACCTGCAAAGTGCGCGTCAAGCTTTCCTTCATCGTCAACCAACCTTAGCAATTATCGATTCCGACTTGCCAGATGGGGATGGAATCGAACTCTGCCGTTGGCTTTATCAACAAAAACAGTCTTTAATACTGATTCTCTCGGCCCGCAATGGCGAAAAAGATGTGGTCAATGGTTTAAAAGCCGGGGCCGACGACTACCTGAAAAAGCCCTTTGGAATGCAAGAATTTATGGCTAGGGTAGAAGTGTTAACCCGTCGTTTAGGCAGTAGGGCTGCTCCCCTACACTTGGATTATGGGCAATTAAAAATAGATTTAGCCCAACGACGGGTACAATTTCGCGGGGAGTATATCGAATTAACCCCCCAAGAATTTAGCCTACTCTACGTTTTAGCCCAAGCGGAGGGAACACCCCTATCAAGAGCCGATTTACTGCGTCGCGCTTGGCCCGAGGAAATCGATAATCCCCGGACAATTGATACTCATGTTCTCTCTCTGCGGAAAAAAATCGAAACCGATCCCAGGCAACCTAATTTAATTCAAACCGTCCGCAACGTCGGCTATCGTTTCAATCTAGAAATGTTGGCCGAGATCAATTCAGCTTTAGAAGCTAATATTATTGCTTCCACCAAAGGCAATCATAACGGTCATTCCATGAGTAAAATTCCTGCTCACAATGTTAGTCGTTAATTCTGGCTTTGTCCGACTGATTAGCCGATTTTTTGCCGAAATCGTCTCCTAACCGCTGAATGAAGCAAGGAGACGAAGAGCAAATTAAACCATCGTCACCATTGACCGATCCGCTTGTTGCTGAAATTCCGTCAATAAACGCCGGAATTCGTCGCCGTCGATGGTTTCCTGTTCAATCAGTATATCCACCAAGCGATCAATCGCCACACGATTGTCAAGGATAATTTTTGTTGCTAAATCGTGGCATTGCTTGACAAGTTCCCGCACTTGTGCATCAATTTTCGCCATCATCGCAAAAGAATGGTCGGCATGATAACCAGCACCAGCACCACCGAGATAGGAATTACCATCCTCCTCTAGGGCAATCAATCCCAATTCCGACATTCCCAGACGCGTTACCATCTGTCGGGCCAGATAGGTGATTTTTTCAATATCATTACCGGCCCCGGTAGTCACTTCATCCTCACCGAAGACACATTCCTCCGCCACCCGTCCCCCTAATAATCCCGCAATTCGGGCTAATAACTGGGAACGACTGGTTAAACCCTGTTCTTCATCAGGAGTGAACCAAGTTAACCCCTGGGCTTGCCCCCGGGGAATCAGGGTGACTTTTTCCACTTGATCGTGACCGGGACAGAGAGTACCGACAATCGCATGGCCGACCTCATGATAGGCGATCAAACGCTTGGCTTTACTATCCACTAAAGCGCGCCCTTCCATACCGGCCACAATCCGATCGATCGCATCGTTGACTTCCGCCATGGTAATCGCCTCTTTCCGTCTTCTAGCGGTAAAAATCGCCGCTTCGTTGAGCATATTCGCCAAATCTGCCCCAGTAAAACCGGGGGTGCGCCTGGCGATCGCCTCCAGAGTAACATCGGCAGCAACCTTTTTATCGCGAGAATGGACCTCCAAAATGGCCAAACGTCCCTTAAAATCTGGATAATCCACCACTACCTGTCGATCAAAACGACCCGGACGCAGCAGGGCCGAATCCAAAACATCGGGGCGGTTGGTGGCGGCAATGACGATAATGCCAGTATTTCCCTCAAAACCGTCCATTTCCGTCAATAATTGGTTCAGGGTTTGTTCCCGTTCATCATTACCTCCCCCATAACCGATCCCTCGTTGACGACCAACGGCATCAATTTCATCGATAAAAACCAAACAAGGGGCATTTTCCTGGGCTTTTCGGAACAAATCTCGCACTCGCGACGCACCAACCCCGACGAACATCTCCACGAATTCCGACCCGGAGATGCTGAAAAAAGGTACTCCTGCCTCTCCTGCGATCGCTTTAGCCAGCAAAGTTTTCCCCGTCCCCGGTGGCCCGATTAACAGGACTCCTTTGGGGATTTTTGCACCAATAGCCGTAAATTTTTCCGGTTGTTTGAGGAATGTCACCACTTCCTCTAGATCTTCCTTGGCCTCATCCACACCGGCCACATCATTAAATTCTATGCCAGTTTTCGCCTCCATCTGAAACCGCGCCCTTGATTTACCGAAGTTCATCGCTTGACCGGAAGCATTAGCGGAACGACGGATAATAAACACCAATAATCCCAAGACGATTATAATGACTAACAGGTTAGTGAGAACATTGATCAGGGCCGAATTGTCAGTGCGAGGGAGAATACCGTACTCAATTTTTTTAGCATCGAGTCTCTTGATTAATTCGGGATTTTGGTCAAATAAATTGACTTCTACTTCTACTTCTTTCGGGGGATCCTTGTCCGTTTGATCGACGAGGGTAACTGCTGCCTGCTGCAAAGAAGGATTGATTTCGACCTTTTTTACCTCTCCTTGCTCGATTTTCTTTAACAATTCACCGTAGGTGAGGGTATTTGGGGTTTTTTGACTCCAAGCAGCAGTGACATGGCCAAAGGTTTGCAGAATCATCCAAGTGGTGACAATCCCTTTCCATACTGGCCGATGACCACGATTCTTAGCTGACTTGGCTCTAACTACGGTGAGCGGAGATTTTTGATCCATAATTGACTCTATATCTAGTTACCCTGTATTCATTGTGACAGATCGACTCGATCGTGACCACTGTTCTGTTTTTCCCCAGCCACGACCCTGAGGGCAAATAGTGATGACGGTTTTTTGCTATATTGTATTTAGCTAGGTGGTCTAACCACTGCCTATCCCAATCACTAACAGTTTAGGGAAGTGGGTTTCGCCCGCTTTTTTTATTGTCTAAATCATGACCCATCCGCTCATCCCCGACCTGCTGCACCTAGCCACCCCTATCGCTGAAAACTTGGGGCTAGAAGTGGTCGATATCGTTTTCCAAACCAATAAAAGGCCTCCCGTCCTGCGCGTCGATATTCGCAATCTTGCGGGAGATACTGGTTTAGAGGACTGTGAGCAGATGAGTCGGTCTTTAGAAACCGCCCTCGACAGTCAAGAAATCTTACCCGGGGCCTACGTTTTGGAAATATCTAGCCCCGGCATTTCTCGACAACTGAGCAGCGAACGCGAATTTCAGTCTTTTAAAGGTTTTCCCGTCATCGTTACCGGCCAGGATAGCCAGGGAAAACCAAAAGAATGGCGCGGAAAACTGCAAGGTAGAGATGAGCAATCTATTTATCTTAACCAAAAGGGTCGCTCCCTGACCATCGATCGCACTACTGTCATCAGCGTCCGTTTAGATGAGCAGCGCAGTAATCAGTAATCAGTAATCAGTAAACAGTAAACAGTAAACAGTAAACAGTAAACAGGGATAAGGATGAAGATAAATAACTAACTAACTGATTAACTTAAAACTTACATCTGATAACTGATAACTGATAACTGATAACTGATAACTGATAACTGATAACTGATAACTGATACAAGGCTAATAGCTAAAAAACTAATCACTCAAAAGTAAGGAGAAAAAAATAATTATGGCTACTGTTAATTTGCCCGGTTTAAAAATAATGCTCGAAGAAATTAGCCAACGACATAATTTGCCCAAAAATGCCGTACAGGAGGCTTTGCGTGAGGCACTTATCAAGGGTTACGAACGTTATCGCCGCGCCCAAAGTTTAGAAAAAGCCGCTCAATTTCATGAAGATTATTTCAATAACTTTGATGTGGAATTAGACGTAGAAGAAGAAGGGTTTCGCATCCTTTCGACTAAAACTATTGTCGAAGAAGTGACCAATCCCGACCATCACATCGGTCTCAAAGAAGTGCAAGAAGTGGCCGATGAGGCCCAATTAGGGGATGAAGTAGTTCTTGATGTCACCCCCGACCAAAGAGAATTTGGTCGCATGGCGGCGATTCAAACTAAACAGGTTTTACTGCAAAAACTGCGGGATAACCAACGCAAAATGATTCAAGAGGAGTTCCAAGATCTGGAAGGAACCGTTTTACAGGCCCGGGTCGTCCGTTTTGAAAGACAGGCCGCTATTGTCATGGTACAAAGTACCTACGGTCAACCGGAAGTGGAAGCAGAACTACCCAAACGGGAACAGCTGCCCAACGATAACTATCGCGCCAACGCCACCTTTAAAGTTCTGCTCAAAAAAGTCTTGGAAGGTTCTCAACGCGGCCCGCAATTAATTGTTTCCAGAGCAGCGGCAGGTTTGGTAGTATATCTGTTCGCCAACGAAGTTCCCGAAATCGAGGAGGAAATCGTGCGTATTGTCGCCGTCGCTCGGGAAGCTAATCCCCCCTCCCGTCACGTTGGTTCGCGGACAAAAATCGCCGTCGATACCTTAGAGAGAGACGTGGATCCGGTTGGGGCCTGTATTGGGGCCAGAGGTTCGCGGATTCAAGCCGTGGTGAACGAATTGCGGGGCGAAAAAATCGACGTGATTCGCTGGTCTCCAGATCCGGCCACCTACATCGCCAATGCCCTTAGTCCCGCTCGTATTGACCAAGTTTTGTTCACTAATGCCGAAGAAAGACAAGCATTGGTACTGGTGGCCCAGGATCAATTAAGTTTAGCGATTGGCAAAGAAGGGCAGAACGTGCGTCTAGCCGCTCGTCTGACGGGCTGGAAAATCGATATTAAGGATATAGTCCTCTATAAAGGCGAACAAGAGGTAAAAACCGATGAAACCGACCCAGAAGCGCAGGATTTAGACCAAGAATGAACCCCTTCGTCAATTATCGACGCTGTATTAGCTGCCGTCTCTTCGCCCCGAAAGAATCCTTTTGGCGAATTGTCCGACTACACCCATCCGGACAGATAGAATTGGATCAAGGAATGGGAAGAGCTGCCTATATCTGTCCGCAACCTAACTGCCTGCAATTAGCTCGGCAAAAAAATCGTCTCGGACGCGCCCTAAAGGCCAATATTCCCGAAACGCTCTATGAATCCTTGCAAGAGCGCCTCGGTACTGCCAAACAAGGGGGTCCAAATCAGGATTAAAATTGACGATCATAGCCACAAAATCGTTACCATGGAAAGGGGGCAGTCCTGACAGGATCAAAAAATCAGCCAAATCATAGGATCACTAACACTTTAGCCGGGGGATAATGGATGAGTAACGCGAAAGTCAGAATTTACGATTTATCAAAAGAATTGAATCTAGACAACAAAGACATTTTGGATATCTGTGACCAGTTGAACATCGAGTACAAGAGCCACAGTAGCACGATCAGCGAAGAGGATGCCCAACGCATCAAAGCAATCGCTGCGAAGGGATTTGTTTCGAGTGCCAGTAAAAATAGCACGGGTCAGCGAGAATCGGCTAGTCCTGCCGAGGAAAAAAAACAAAAGATTTTAGCCCTGCATAAACACAACCGCCCCGAAACTGGCGAAGAAGGGGAAATCTATCCCGGACCTGCCGGTTCCTCAGCTAAACCGACTTTAATCAGTCCTCCTCGTCCCCCAGTTAAACCCCTCGTTGCTCCCCCAGGGCGCGACGGTGCGGCCGAAAAAACTCCCCCCACTGCTGCAGAGATGCCATCTCAGTCCACCAGTGTTAAAGAAACCCCCACCGAAACCCCGCTAGTGCCAGAAATATCCCCCACCTTAATCGCCCCACCTAATCGACCTTCCCTCACCCCGAAACCACGCCCGGGCAGCGCCTCGGGCCGGCCAGAACCCCGACCTAAAAATGCCCCCGGCAGTAACGACAGGCCGCGGGGAGAAAAACACGAGCGCGGTGAGAGCGAAAACGCCCCTAGTCCTGAGCGCAGGACTGGCTTGGCTAAACCAGAAAAACCGACCCTCCACCGCAAACCCGACGGAAAAAGCCCGAAACTGGCGGAACCAGCTAGAGAAGTGCGGGAGACGGTGGAATTGAAGCGCCCGGTTCGCCCTGGTATGCCCGCTAAAATCTCGGCTACCGGCGAGGAAGAAACCGACACCACCAAGAAATCCGGTGTTGATGGCACAGAAATCGATACAGATACCGGATTGCTCGGAGCAGACGGGCCCAAAAAACTCAAACGACCGACCATGCCCCTTCGCATGGCCAAAAAATCTAGCTGGGAAGAAGAGGAAGAAGAAGAGAAAAAAGCGGCCAAAACCGCCAAAACTGCTGGCAAAAACAAACGCCGCACCCAAGCCCTCTTTGAAGATGACGATGATCTAGAATCGGAACTATCCGGGTTAATCAATAGCCCCAGTTTTACCCTTTCCACCGCTCGTCCCCCCAAACCGCCCAGCGCTAAAGCAACCACCCCTAGCACTCCCACAGCAGTCAAAGTTAAGCGGCCCAGTAAACCAACCGCCCACACCGGCAGCCCGAAAAGCGAGCGCCAAGAACCCCAAGAGGAAAAACGCCCGGAAAGCATCGTCATCACCGGCAGTCTCACCGTGCGCGACCTCTCGGAATTGATGAAAGTCCCGGAAACCGAGATCATCAGAACCCTATTTTTTAAAGGGATGGCGGTTAATATCACCCAAACTCTCGACGTGGACACGATCGAAATGATCGCCAGGGACTTCGAGATGACCGTGGAAACCCCCAGCACCCAGTCGGCGGCAATCAAAACCACGGAGATGATCGATGTCTCCGACTGGGAAAGTCTCCAGCGTCGTCCCCCCGTCGTCACCATTATGGGTCACGTTGACCACGGTAAAACCACCCTCCTCGACTCGATCCGCAAAACCAAAGTCGCCCAGGGGGAAGCCGGCGGCATCACCCAGCACATCGGTGCTTACCACGTCGATGTGGAACATAACGGCAAACCGGAACAGATTGTCTTTTTGGATACCCCCGGCCACGAAGCTTTTACCGCCATGCGGGCCCGTGGGGCGAGAGTCACCGATATAGCGGTGCTGGTGGTGGCCGCCGATGATGGCGTGCAACCCCAAACGAAAGAGGCAATTAGTCACGCCAGGGCAGCCGTTGTCCCCATCGTGGTGGCGATTAACAAAGTCGATAAACCTTCGGCTAACCCCGACCGAATTAAACAGGAATTGACCGAACAGGGACTGGTGGCCGAAGATTGGGGCGGTGAGACGATTATGGTTCCCGTTAGCGCCCTGCGGGGTGAAAATCTCGATAATCTGCTGGAAATGATCCTCTTGGTGGCAGAAGTAGAGGAACTGGTTGCTAACCCCGATCGCTTGGCTAAGGGAACCGTCATCGAAGCTAACCTCGATCGCACCAAAGGTCCCGTGGCCACCCTGCTCGTCCAGAATGGCACTCTCCGCGTCGGTGATAGCATCGTCGCTGGTTCCGTTTTCGGCAAAATTCGGGCGATGATCGATGATCGCGGTCAAAAAGTCGAAGCGGCCACCCCCTCCTTCGCCGTGGAAATCCTCGGTCTTAGTGATGTTCCAGCCGCCGGCGATGAGTTCGATGTCTATGAAAGTGAGAAAGAGGCCCGCTCGATCGCTGATCAACGGGCGATCGAACGACGCAACACCCGTTTACAACAGGCCCTCTCCTCCCGTCGCGTTAGCCTTAGCACCCTCTCTATCCAAGCTCAAGAAGGACAACTCAAGGAACTTAATCTCATCCTCAAGGCAGATGTGCAAGGTTCCGTCGAGGCCATCCTCGGAGCGCTCAAACAGTTACCCCAAAACGAAGTGCAGATTCGGGTTCTCCTCGCCTCTCCGGGGGAAATCACCGAAACCGATGTGGATCTGGCCGCCGCTAGTGGTGCGGTAGTGGTGGGTTTTAATACCACCCTGGCCAGTGGTGCGCGCGCATCCGCCGATCGGGAAGGGGTCGATATCCGCGATTACAATATCATCTACAAGCTTCTCGATGATATTCAAGGGGCGATGGAAGGTCTTCTCGACCCCGAAGAAGTGGAAGAACACCTCGGTTTTGCCGAAGTGCGTGCCGTCTTCACCGTCGGTCGTGGGGCCGTGGCGGGCTGTTATGTCCAATCTGGTAAACTGGTGCGGAACCGCTTCCTGCGCGTGCGTCGCGGCAAGGAAATTGTTTATCAGGGAGTTCTCGATTCCCTCAAACGGATGAAGGAAGATGCCCGGGAAGTGGCCACCGGTTTCGAGTGCGGTGTCGGTGTTTCTAAATTCAATGACTGGAAAGAAGGCGACATTATCGAAGCCTACGAAATGGTCATGAAACGCCGCACTTTATCCAGTTAATTAGACGGTCACCGTCGGGAGTCGGGAGTCAGTTATCAGTTATCAGTTATCAGTTATCAGTTATCAGTTATCAGTTATCAGTTATCAGTTATCAGTTATCAGTTATCAGTTATCAGTTATCAGTTATCAGTCATAATTCATAATTCATAATTCCCCCATCTCCCCACTTCCCTCTATGAAATCAGAACCTTTTTTGTGGATTCATCTGGCAGGGTTAGCGGCTGTGCCAATCTTTTTACAAATCGCTTGGATTGGTTTAGCTGTGGGCGATCCCTTGCCTTTTCTTTGGCTAGAATGGCTATTTCTGGGAGCGATCGCTATCTTACCCGTCTTTTGGATGCAGTGGACAAAACCTTTTGATATCTTTAGTCTTTTGTTGGTTGCCCTGAAACCGAGTCAACTCACCCCCGAACAGTTAAAAATTCTCTCTCTTTTTAAACGTCCTCGCCATCGTCTTCTTACTCTTTTGGGAGTCGTCCTCCTAATTCTCATCGCTTGGCCCATCTATAATTTTGCCCCTCTAGCGGCTGCCGTGGCCGCCTATCTCCCCCAATGGCGGCTTTTAGGTTTAGTCATTGCTGCGATCGCTCTCCTCTTAAGTCACCTGTTTTTACAGGTTCCTCTGAGTGTTATTGGGGTTTTAGCCACGAAGGAAAGTGACTGGACAGCGACCGAAGCTTTAGTTATTGAGCGCATTCCTGAGTTATTTACTATTGTTGGCCTAAAAGTTAATAAAATTATCTAAATTAGCCAAAATGCCGACAATTTCGGCTAGGAATGCAGGATCGAGCGCCCGTTTAAGGGTTGAATATTCCTGGCATTACGGGGAAAAATCGCAGCCAATTGTTGCAGTTGTTGGAGAGAAATTTTGATCGCATTTTGCCAGACTAACCAGAGAACATCCTCGCTACAGGGAGGAGTGGACAAAGACCCCCGATATTCATAGAAACCGCTATTTTCAGGCAGTAAAAGCCCGGCATTGACCCAAGTATCGGGGATAATCATTTCAGGAGAAGGTTCTTGGGGCAAATAATCCCAAATGGTTTGTAAATAGGGATTAAAAGTGCCAATTTCGGCTAAGATGCCCACAACTGCTAAATTTCCCTTCCCATTTCGATGCACTAAATGAATTTCTAGAGGGAAAGACTGGCCTTTAATCTGATGTTCGCTGGGGTGATGAAAATGGAACTGCAATAAATCCCAGTTTTCCTCGTGAAAACTCATGGTTCCACCTTTTTCGGTCTGAACCAAGATTGTACGACCGTTATGGCGAATTTTTAGGGGTACAGGACGATAATTAAAGGTGGGGTGGTATAGCTCTTTTTCAGTCACTATACTCAGATCGATCGGTGTTTGTTGCTTTCCCGTGGTGCAGAGACGATAATTCCTTGATAATTCGCCCCAATGGTCAATATTTTGATAATTCCAAGTAAATTCTGGATTAATAGCCCCAAAAAGAGCATGAGAGCCAATAAATTGCAGTAATTCTCGTCTATACATGGGATTAAATTCAGCAATCATCGGATAATTAGCAATTTTCTTGGGGATTTATGCCCAATTCCCGCAGTTTAGCCGCTAATTTTGCGGATTTCTGCCTTTCCTGTTGGACTTGATTTTCTGCTTCTACAGCCCGATTTTCTGCCTGTTGTGCCGCTTCTGCGGGAGTGGGTACTAATTCCCCTTCGGGGGTAAAATAGCGCAATTTATTGGCGGATAAACCCAAATATAAGCCTAATTGTTGACTCCAGAGCCATCCCTGAGCATTGGGGGTAATCGGTTGATATTGACCGCTAATTAGGGTAAATCCTTGAAATTCTAGGCTTTCTGGGTCAAACCAAAAATAATCGGGAGTGCGAAATATATCTTGATAAATTTGTTTTTTCTCCTCTCGGTCAACTTTGGCGGTACTATCGGAGAGAATTTCGATAATTAAATTGGGATATTTGCCCTCTTCTTGCCAAATTACCCAACTTCTGCGGTTGGGATTGGGATTTGTCCCCAAAACCACGAAAAAATCAGGACCACGGCAGAATTCTGACTTTTTCTGGTTGGGACTGTAATAAATGGTTAAATTGCCAGCGGCAAAATAATCTTCTCGCTCGCGCCACCACCATTCTAAACACTGAATTAATAGAATAATTTGTTGTAGATGTAAGTTACTTTCCAAGGGTGGTTCATCACTCCAAAATTCGCCTTCTGGGAAGATTATCTCAGGGTTTACATGAGACTCGACTAGGGGTAAGCTTGGAGCGATAGTCATGGTTTGTCCAACAGAGATAGGTTGATAATTAATTATAAACTATCGATAACTTTTTGTCGGCAATGATTAAGTTATTAAACAAAATCCGAGGATAAAATTCCCTGTTTAAGAATAGTTAATTTATTATCTAATTTTTCTGAATGATCCGCTAATCTCTCAATTAATTCGTCTAAAATAACGTTTAACTGCTTCAGTGTTTTTGCTTGAAATGTTTTATCAATATCTCGTCCTAACAAATAAATACTCGCATCAGTCAAAGCAATATCTTCCTTAGCAAGCTCGTCACTCAGTTCAGCAAAAACTCGTTCATAATCTTCATATTTTGAGAGAATAAAGTCTATATCATCTAAATCTTTTTTATCTCGCCGATCTGACCAAGCAAAAAGCTTAAGAACAATAAAGGCTGCGATATTAATTGCCCTGATCTCAAAATTTCCAATATTAATTGTTTCAGCAGACGATAAAGCTTCTGCCAATCCTAAAACGTTCATGGACTTTTCACTATCAGGCCAAGTAATTTTTTCCTCTGGTTTAGCAATTTTGCCAAAAGGTATAATATCAATCTCAATTTGAGTCTCGATATGTATAAATTTGTGTGAAGTCTTAGTTGCTTGAAAAAGAGGTGTATTTCCCTCAATCAGAGCTGCTTGCAACTGTCGATAAATTTCCCAACTATCGACTGATATAGCCACATCCCAATCCTTGGTTCCTCGTCCTTCTCCAAATTTTTGATCAAAGATTAATATCCTCGCACCACCACCAACTAAAACTATCGGTAAATCGAAGGTGCTAATAATAGTAAAGAGATCAGATAAAGCTTGTTTTTCTTGAGAACCAATCATTTTTTTCTGCTACTTCTTTAATATATTGATTATAGAGCAATTGAGCGGTTTCTTTTAAGCGACTATTGCCTGTCCATAATAATTCAGCATGGATGAGTAATGGATGGGCAAAATTATCGAGTTTTTCCCGATCATTATCAAAGCATTTGAGAAAAAAGATAGTTCCTTCCTGATCAGGTTTTAACTTCATTTTGATGGCTATTTTAATCAGATTACTATCATCCTTAAGATGCAGAGTTGCCCCGAGAGGACGCAGATAATTTATCATAATTGACGCAGCTAGTTCACCACCAATTAAATAATTGAACTCTTGAGCGTTTTTTTGTAATTCTATGGCTAGATCTGAGAAATTTTTTTTATCCACTGAGCTAAAGTTTCCCAGCAGAAGTTTTGCTCTTAATGTTTCATTATATCCTAACTCCCAACGCTCCATTAACCTGAGATAGTCTATAATTTCGTATCTTTTCTTTTGTTGTCTAATATATCCTAATTTTTCGAGTTTCCTGAGACTATTTTTTACAGTTTTAGTAGTGATATTGGCAAGATTAGCAATGGTATCCTCAAAATTATCTGTGACTAACATAAGTTGAGGATATTTGAGCAAAATATACATAACTTGTAACGTGGCTACAGTAATATCTAAGGATGTATAGTCCTTGTTTTTAGTAACTGGCCGACGCACCACTACATAAAGCTCTGGACTATTTAGATAAATGCTACCATCCACATCAATAAATTCAAGATTACTTGCTATAAATTGCTCAACAATTAAGCTAGATAAACCCTGGGTAATTAGTAAAGGTCTTTGATTTTCTGGTAATCGTTGACCCAAGTTGACAAAATATTCTATCACCGATTCAACTAGATCATGATTTAATCCTGTTTTAATTTCGCAAACATAATTAATGGTAGCATGATCGGTCTGAATAATTAACTTTCCGTCAGCCAAGAATTTACCAGATATATAGGGTTCATCTTGAATAGTTGCCTGAAAATTAGGCAGGGATTCCAGACAGGTCAAACATTTATTAAATAGGGGATGTTTGGGATACATAAGCAATAGAAAGTTACTTTTTCTCTAAAATTAGTAAATATTCGGATTTCATGCCATCAGGATTTTTATTCTTGCGAGATTTGAATAATTGTCTGGTTTTAATTCTATCCTCAAAGACGGTATCAAAAATAAAGCCATTTTCCTGAAAATATTCCTGTAATATTCGCCAAGTTTCTACTTCCACTCCATCCACTTTCGGATTACCGACAAAAATACAAGCTTTCCCAGCTTGTTTTAATTTTCTGGTGGCATTTTCTAAAGCGTTGATGGTGTGACAAAAATAGGAATCGAGTATTTTATGTAAATTCTCTTTCTCTAAACTCAATCTCACTTGATTTAAGGTTTCGGTTTCGATTAATCTGGTAGCCTGTCGGTAGGGAATTTCTAGCTTAGAGATTTTTTGTACTTCTTTTTCTGTATATCCTAACCAATATAAATCTAGTTTTGCTGTTCTGATATATTCCTGTGCTTGCAGATAGGGGGGGGAACTAATTAAACAATCTAACTCTAGATTTTGCTCGATCTCAAAAGTGGCACTATCTACTCCCCCATAAAAAAGCACCTGATTATAATTACGCCAAGTTACGGTAATATATTGATTAACACTGGTTAAAGTTTCAAAACTCATCTCTTTAATCGTTCGTTTTAATTCCTCTTGCCAATTTCTTTGTAATAGTTCCTGTATATCTGATTTTTTGTATTTCGATTGAAATAATTTAGGTTTGGTATGTTCTGCATAGGAAAACTGTTTACTAACTTTCACTAAAACCGCTTGAATGATCTGGGAATACAAATCAGGTTCTAGACTTTTTTGACCGGCCCAAAGTTTCTGTAAAACTGCTAAAATATCCTCTGGATACCAATAGTTTAAATTTGACCACTGAGGGATAAATTTATCCTTGCTGGCAAAAACTTCTAAGATTTTTTTATCTAACTCTGAGTAACTCAATCGTTCTTGGTGTTCTGTGATCTTAATCGGTATAATATGGTTTAAAAGATAATTCAGGTCAGTTAAAACCGCATTTCTTTGACAAAGTTTAGCCTCTAAACCCACCGTACCCGAACCAGCAAAAGGATCAATAATCCAATCATACTTTTTGGTGTAATTATCAAGACAAAATCTAACTACTTGGGGAATAAATTTGGCAGGATAATAATAGATGCTGTGGGTTAGATAACTGGTGCTGGTGATTTCTGGTACTAAATCTCGAAAGGAAACTAATCGCGGGGTTCCCCGATTAAATTCTTCGAGATGATTAAAAGTAAAAAGTTCTAGCTGCATGATTCGGCTATCAATTCTGCCTAGGGTGGATCGGCCAATTAAAATAAAGGTTCAAACCGTAGTTGATCAATATTCTAACTTATCGTCCCCCCAACCTAACCGACAACTCAGGTTTTTTACTTTTTACTTTTTACTTAACGTGATATACTGCCAAAGGAAAAAATGACGTTTTAATTAGTCTGCGTGAATAGCCAATCCTCGACGATCATAGAACAGGTTAGAGTCCTTGACCCCCTGACACAAACCGATCGCATTGCCGATGTCTGGATTGAGGAGGGGGTGATTAAAGCGATCGAATCTCAGCTTCCCCCACGAGAAAATAGTAACTATATTTCTGGTCAAAACTGTATTTTTGCTCCCGGATTAGTCGATCTCTACAGTCATTCCGGGGAACCCGGCCACGAGGACCGAGAAACCCTCGCATCTTTGCTCAAAGCGGCCACGGCCGGAGGCTGCACCAGGGTGGCAATTCTCCCCAATACTCTCCCCCCCCTCGATCACCCCGCACTTATTAGCACATTACAGCAAAAAAGTCAAGGGTTTTTTGACTCAAAATCGACTCGTCTGCATTTTTGGGCAAGTCTCACCCTAGGAAGACAAGGGCAAAAAATGACGGAATTAGCCGATTTAATGCCTGTAGCGGTGGGTTTTACCGATAATCGCAGTCTGGAAGATTTGGGACTGTTGCGGCACTTATTGGAATACCTAAAACCCTTCGGTAAAAATATCGCCCTTTCCCCGGTAAATCAGCAATTAAAGGGTAATGGAGTCATGCGCGAGGGAGAAACCTCGATTCGCTTCGGTTTACCCGGGGATCCTGCTATTTCCGAAACCACTGCTTTAGCCACAATTTTAGAAATCGTCGGCGAAATTAATACACCTGTTCACCTAATGCGAATTTCTACCCGTCGAGGAGTGGAATTAATTCGCGAGGCAAAAATGCGGGGATTGCCGATAACCGCTAGTGTGACGTGGTTGCATCTCCTCTTAAATACAGGATCGATCGCCAGCTACCATCCCAGTTTACACCTCGCTCCACCCTTGGGCAACGAAAGCGATCGCAAGGCGTTAATTGCGGCAATTAAAGAGGGAATTATCGATGCAATCGCGATCGATCATCGTCCTTATACCTACGAAGAAAAAACCGTCTCTTTTGCAGAAGCACCCCCCGGCGCGATCGGGTTAGAATTAGCTTTACCGCTACTCTGGGAAAAATTAGTAATAACCGGGCAATTATCAGCTTTACAATTATGGCAAGCACTTAGTCTTAATCCCTGTCATTGTTTACAACAAAAACCGGCATCTCTCAAACCCGGAAATCCCGCGGAAGCAATTCTTTTTCATCCCCAAGCAAGCTGGAAAGTAACGGCAAGTAACCTTAACTCCCTCAGTCATAATACTTTCTGGTTAAATCAAACAATTACGGGAAAAGTGTTAGAAATGTGGAATTTTTAAAGGTGTAGGATAGTGGGAAGTGGGTTTTTAAAGTTGGCATAATTTCTTTTGATTCGATCAATCAATGAGCGAGGTAAACACCATGACAGCTAGTAAAAGTCACGCTTATTTTACTCCCAAAGACTATCTAGAAATAGAGAAAATTAGTTCCATTAAACATGAATATATACAAGGGCAAATCTTGGCGATGGCCGGGGCTAGTAAAGCCCATGTTATCATCACAGGTAATCTTTCAGCCCAGTTAATTAATCACTTACGAGGTAGTGGTTGTCTTGCCTACGCTACCGATATGAAAGTGCGTCTCCCTAGCTTAAATATCTTCTATTATCCCGATTTTGCCATTACTTGTGACCAACGGGATCGAGTTTCCGAGGAAGATTTTATTCTGCATCCGCGAGTGATTATCGAAGTTTTATCCGACTCCACGGCAGCCTTTGATAGAGGCGATAAATTTGCCGATTATCAAACTATCCCCGAATTAGAGGAATATCTATTGATCGAGCAAAAACAAGTCCTAATCGAACAATATCAACGTCAATCTAATAACCTCTGGATTCCCCATATTTATCAAGCGGGAGATTTAATCACTATTAACTGTATTAACTTTTCTTGTCCGATAGAAATTCTTTATCAAAACCTAGAAATTCTTAGCTAGAATCTTGACCGTAAAAATAGTAAAATGGGGCTAGGTAATAGGATAAATTTACCCTATTTCCTAACCCCCTAACAACTTAAGATAATTAACCCCTTTGTCGAGTATTAATCACCTCACCGGCTGCATTAACTAACTCTAGCTGTAGCGGCATTTGTCCCATAGCGTGAGTGGAACAACTTAAACAGGGATCATAGCAACGAATACCCGCTTCCACTCGGTTTAACATCGCTTCAGGAATTTCGTTACCATGAATATAATGTTGGGCGATTTGTTTCACCGTTTGATTCATGGCCAAATTATTATTACCCGTGGCAATAATTAAATTCACCGTTTCAATCAAACCATTTTCATCCACTTTATAATCATGGAATAAAGTACCCCGGGGCGCTTCACTAACCCCCACCCCTTGCAGATTATTAATTCCTGCTTCGGCGCGGCAGCGTGGAGAAACTATATCGGGATCGTCGATTAAAAGTTCGATACGCTCTAAACAAGCCAAAATCTCCACTAAACGAGCATAATGATAGTAAAAAGAAGAGGTGGCTACACCACCGACTCGATGGCGATATTCGCGTAACTCGATATCCGCCCCCTCCGTGCCAAAATGGGAACAAACATTTAACCGTGCCAACGGACCCACTCGATAGATACCATTGGGATAACCGAGGGGTTTATAGTAGGGAAACTTTAAATAAGACCATTTTTCTACTGATTCGCCGATATAATCGCGATAATTGTCTTCGCTGAGGTTATCGGCCACGATATTGCCTTGACTATCGGTAAAACGAATATGACCACCGTAGTGTTCCCACTCGTCCCGTTTACCGACCAATCCCATAAACAGGGAAGGGAAATTACCAAAAGCGGCGATTTCTGTGGTTAAATTGTCCAGAAGTCTTTTAAACAGGTTTAAAGCCGTGTAAAGAGTCGCTTTAGACTCCGGCAGTCGTTCTTTAATCCATTGTCGCCCTTCTTCGCTCAAAGGGGAACGCACACCTCCCGGTACGGACCAAGCGGGGTGAATTTTTTTTGCTCCCAAAAGTTCAATAACTTTCTGTCCAAATTGACGTAAACGGATGCCTGCTCGCGCTAGGTCGGGATCGGCGGCGATTAAACCGAAAATATTCCGTTTAGCGGGGTCACTTTCCCAACCAAGCAGAAAATCGGGACTGCTAAGATGGAAAAAGCTTAAAGCATGGGATTGGGTTAATTGTCCCAAATTCATCAAGCGCCGCAGTTTTTCCCCCGCGGGAGGGATTTGCACCGCTAGAATTTTATCGCCGGTTTTGGCGGCACAAAGTAGGTGACTAACGGGGCAAATGCCGCAAATCCGGGCAGTAATTCCCGCCATTTCCCACATCGGCCGTCCCTCGCAGAATTTCTCAAAACCGCGATACTCGACCACATGAAAACGCACGTCATCCACCTCCCCCCCATCGTCAAGGAAAATCGAGATCTTGGCATGGCCTTCGATCCGGGTGACGGGATCGATAACGACGGTTTTAGTCATAGATAAGTCCTCATTGTTCAGGAGTTCCACAGAACGGCATTGTGGAGAGTGCGATCGAGCTTGGTTTCAACGATAATTTATCCCGATCTCCGCCCTGCTGTTTCTATGATAGTTATTACTCCCCTAGCAATCCTAATTTCCATAACAATTTTTCCCGATTCTCAATCGCAGCTAATTTGGCATTTTGTAGCAAATACTACAGAAAATAGTTCGGGAATCCGCAATGATTGTGTCTCTCTTTGCTGGTGTTGATCGGTCATCATATATATAGGAGTCGGTTCTCGGCTGTCAGTTTCCCTCTCAAGGCTGAGGGCGAAAGGGTCGGAAGTCAGCTAGATTGTTGACGGCTAATCGGGAAAATCACCTTTTTGTCTTGTAATCTTACCTAACAATATCAGCGGCACTGCCGAGGATTCAGGGAAAGGCGACCCAAAAACAAGCGATTGTAGTTGATAGCCCTTTGGTATAGTAGTTTTGTTCTAGATGTTGAAAAAAGAGGATAAACTTAACATCATACCAGAGAATGAATTAACTTTGAACCTTTAGGGGATTGCCCGCGTCTAAAAGCGCAGGATACAATCAAAGAAATTCCGAATCAAACTCATACCGACTTCAGATAAGCTAGACTCACCCGCGAGTCGGAATAGTAACAGACTTTTTCTGTGTCAAGGAGTCACCACCAAACCAATGCCCACCGCAAAAACCAACCAAACTCAACCACAGCCCACCCTCAATGCCGATATGGTGCGTACCTATCTGCACGAAATTGGGCGAGTTCCCCTCCTAACTCACGAACAAGAAATTATTTACGGCAAACAAGTCCAACGGATGATGAGCCTGTTAGAAGCGAAAGAAGCACTATCGAAGCAATTAGGACGGGAACCAGATCGCTTGGATTGGGCGGATTCGGTGAATTTAAGCGAAAATGAACTGGATCGGGCCTTGAAGACTGGCGATCGAGCTAAACGGAAAATGATTGAAGCTAACCTCCGCTTGGTGGTTGCGATCGCAAAGAAATATCAAAAGCGGAACATGGAATTCCTAGATCTAATTCAAGAGGGTAGTCTGGGATTAGAAAGAGGTGTAGAGAAATTTGATCCCACCAAAGGTTATAAATTTTCTACCTATGCCTACTGGTGGATTCGACAAGCGATTACCCGTGCGATCGCTCAACAGGCCCGCACCATTCGTTTACCCATCCATATCACCGAAAAACTGAACAAAATTAAAAGAACCCAGCGCGAACTCGCCCAAAAACTGGGGAGAAGTGCCACTCCCGCCGAGATTGCCCTGGAATTACAGCTAGAACCCGCTCAAATCCGCGAATATCTCAGTATGGCTCGTCAACCCATCTCCCTTGATGTGCGGGTCGGCGATAACCAAGATACGGAATTGTCGGAACTATTAGAAGATAGCGGAGTTTCTCCCGATACCTTCATCACCCAAGAGTTATTACGGCAAGACTTAGCCAATCTCCTGGCCGAATTAACCCCCCAACAACGGGAAGTGATTACTCTCCGTTTCGGTTTAACCGATGGCAAGGAGTTATCCCTAGCCAAAATCGGTCAGAGAATGAACATCAGTCGGGAACGAGTGCGACAATTAGAACACCAGGCCCTGGCTCATTTGCGCCGTCGCCGGGCTAACGTCAAGGAATATATTGTCGCTAGTTAGTAAAATTAGCAAATAACCAAAAAGGAGAGCTTGCGCTCTCTTTTTTTTCGGGTTTATTACTGAACTTCCCCCGTATGAATATACTAGCTAAGCTGTCAAGCATTTCAATTGCTTGTTGAGACGAGGCACTCATGCAAGAGGCAAGACCCCCCCCAACCCTAGGGCTGATTCATTCTCTAGTTTGATTCCTTGTTTGTCTGTCTTCAATCGCTTACGGGGCAAGCAAAGCAAGGCATTTTAAAAATTTTTCAGATATTTGTTCTGAGAAATTGACTGAAAACCTTGCCAGATAAGGATTTGATTGAATGACATTTGCGAGAATGAAACGACCCTAGGGGCAAGGGGGGGTCAGCTAATCTAAGGATAGGCGGTTAAGATGCGTCTTAGCTTATGGCTAAAAGTCTTACAGAGCCTGAGTTAAAGCAATACAATACCAATGAACTACTGGGTACAAACTCCTGAAATCTTTACGCAGATAGGGTTTGAAGCAAAAAATTTCCAATTTGACCATTATAGCTTGTTTCGGGGCAGAAAACCATCAAAAACATGGCTACAGAGGGAATCGCTTACTCTAGAGATTAATGACATCATCTGTGATCATCAGGTTAGCGATCACTATACAACCAACTCTACGGAATCGCTCTACTCTAGATACAGTCAACGGTACAGCGGCTCGACGGCTCGACTGAGCTTCGCCGAACGTCTGAGCATCGCCGAACGTCCATTTTCCAGGGGAAAATGTCCCCAGTGGCGGCTTGTCAATTTTTTCTGAGAAGCTCCAGGCAGTAAGGATTTTGTCAATTTTTTAGTATTTCTGTGTGGGGGAAGTTCAGTTATTGCTAAGTAGTCGTGCAAAATTAATTTCCTAGTGAAGATAGGCAAGAGGCAAGAGGCAAGAGGCAAGAGGTGGTTAGATATGTGTAATTAATTTTGCTTAGGTACTTAAAGTTTTGTAACCCACTTTCCGCACTTCTTAACATTCAATTGATAATTTTTACTAATATATTGCTGACAACCCTTTGCCAGTAAGGACTATAGCTACAATGATGGATTTTTATCAAGGTGAAGAATTGTAATTTTTTTTTTAGAAAAAATCAATTATTGAAAATGTTCTTAATAGTAGTTTCTACAATGAAGGTTTTTCGTCAAAACATCTTGGAGAATGTAAAAATATATAAAAGTATATGAAGATGTGCGAAATGTTGTTTGGAACTAATCTTAACAAAAAAGGGGAGATTTTCTGCGTTTCCTTGACGACAAGATTGAGAAGATATTCTGTTGACTATCTAAATTATTTCTTAAGATTGTCTATGAGTGCCGGAGCAGGGAGAGGCAGTTTGAGTACTTGTGCTAAAATTCTCAATTTTCAGTGATTTTAAGCGATTTTTAGCCATTTTTTTTGATCAAATCTCCCCAAAAAAAGATTTAACCTTCACCAAAAAAACACATAAAACGGCTTGACTTTTCAAATTGCAGTGTCTAGACTTAGGGTTAGGTCAAGAATTATTTTGTAGGGCAGAACAAGTCCGCAAATATTTTTCTTTAACCGTTGAAATAAATTGAATTTGAACTTGGTAAGTTATGAAGAATTCAACCCCAATCAAAAGATTGTCACTAATCGCTTCTGGAGTGGCTCTTTCCACCTGTGTTTTAGCCGTTGATAGAGCTAATGCCCAGCCAATCGTTCTTGATTTTGAGGGATTGCAAAATTTCGAGGAAATTCTTGACTTTTACAACAATGGTACGGGGAGCCTCGGTTCTTCCGGTACTAACTACGGTGTCAGCTTCAGTGCTAATTCTTTAGCAATTATTGAAAATGTTGCGGGTGGTTCGGGTAATATTGGAGGTTTACCTAGCCCGGTGACGGCCGCCTTTTTCCTGAGTGGAGCCGCAAATACCATGAATGTTGCAGGTGGGTTTGAGACTGGGCTTTCTTTTTTCTACTCTGCCGTCAATAACCCCGGTTTTGTCACTATATACGACGGACTAGATGGTACAGGAAACGTGCTGGCTACAATTAATCTACCCACGACTCCTAATGGTGGGGGGGACCCCGCTTGTAACTTCAATAATTTCTGTCCTTTCGTCCCTGTGGGGGTGACATTTAATGGAATTGCTAAATCCGTTGACTTCGGTGGTTCTGTCAATCAAATTGGCTTCGATAACATTGAAATTACCCTAGTTTCCAGAACTACGGTTCCCGAACCTGCGTCAGTCTTAGGCTTACTTGCCATCGGTGCTTTGGGTGCAGGTTCGGCTTTGACGCGCAAATTATTAAAGTAGGAATCCGACTGAGAAAATCACTACTTAAACATCGATCACTAAAAGCGATCGCACTCAATCAATGCAGTGCGATCTTTTTGAGCGTCAGTCCTCAGCCTTGAGAGACTTTGTACCTCACCAGTCTGAAAATTGTATAATATAGAATCCCGATTAGTTTTTCCCTGTGGCAGTTCCGTTATGACTAGAGCGACAGAAACAGCGACCCCAACACTATACGAAGCAGATTTTTATCTCTGGCTAAAAACCACGGCAGAACAATTAAAAAAAGGCCAGTTTGCCGAGGTGGATTTAGACAACTTAATTGAGGAGATTGAATCGATGGGGAGAAGTGAAAGACACGCGCTCAAAAGCCTTTTAACTCGTCTCCTAGAACATTTACTCAAATTAACTTACTGGCAATCGGAAAGAGACCGGAATGGCAATCATTGGAATGGAGAAATCAATAATTTTCGGGCAGAAATTCAAGATTTACTGGAGGATAGCCCTAGTTTAAAGCCCTATCTTCGGGAGATTTTTGAGCCATCCTACCATACAGCTTTAGAGGCCGTCCGGAAAAAAATGGGTTTATCCCCCGGCGGTTTACCTAGTCAGATAATTTTTAATCTCGAACAGGTTTTAGATCATCAATGGCTGCCAATCGATTGGCAATAAACTATTGACTATCTAAATCACTCCTTAAGACTGGGCTAGAGTTGGGAGAAAAGAGCTTTTTGCCGTGATCGCATCAGTGAACTGAAAACTCAAATCTGATAACTGATAACTGGTAACTGATAACTGATAACTGATAACTGATCTGGTTTTATTCAAGCAATTTCTTCAGTAGGGCATCCACTTCCTTCAGGCCGGATTGATTATTTTTCAGCACATAAACCGCTCGCGCTTGCTTAAAAGCTTCCTCCGCCTCTCTTTTTCGTCCCCGGCCCGCGTAGGCCCGACCGAGATTAAGATAGACATCGGCGTTATTGGGGGCGATTTCGGCCAAATCTTGATAGGCGATAATTGCTGCAAGATAATCTTTTCTGGCCAGATGGATGCGACCGATTCCCGCTTGTGCTTCCAAAGATTGGGGCTGCAGGAAAACAGCCCGACGATAAAAGGGGAGAGCCTCGTCAAAACGCTCTTGTTTTTCGAGTAAAATCCCTATTTTTAGCTGAATTAAAAAATTTCCTGCATTTTGTCGCTCTATTTCTTTTAAAATTTGGGTTCCACCATTTAAATCGCCCTGTTTGAGCAAAAGGCTGGCCAGTTGCAATCTTAATTCACTATTGTTAGGGAATCTTTGCAGGGATTTTTGGAGAAAATCGAGGGCTTCGCTGCTTTTATTCTGTTCGATCAAGGCTTTACCCATGATTTCGTGGGCTTGCTGATTATTGGGGTCGAGAGCTAAAACCCATTGGTAAACTTCGCCCGCTTTAGCATAGTTTTTTTGGCGTAATAATACCACCCCTAAACCGAGGTAGTGTTGGACGTTTTTCGGTTCTATTTGAATAGCGTAGTAGTAAGCGGTGGCTGCATTGTCATAATCACCGATATTAGCCAAACTATAACCGAGAGCATGGAAAAAGTCGGGATTACTCGGATCGAGACTTAAAGCTTTTTGGTATGCTTGGGCGGCGGCGTTATAATCCCCTTGCCGCGTTTGTAAAAAGCCAATTCCAGAGAAAATTCTGGCATTATTGCCATCAAGGGCGGCAGCCCGCTCGTAAATGGCTATAGCTTCCCCATAATTGCCATTTTTGACCAATTGCCGCGCTTGACGCAGTAGTTCGTTAACCTGTGAATCCTTGCTCACGATTGCCCCCCCCGGATTATCGGCGATCGCAATTGAGGCAGAGAAACAGCCCCCCGCGAGAAGACCGATGAGCAAGATTAAACGGGTAAATTGTTTCATCGCTTTACCTTTGTTAACGATTCTTAATTAAAGTTTATTGTAAATAGTATTGACAAAAATCAACTATTCTGCATCACCCTTGTACGAGATTATTGCGGGCCTCTTGGGCGACTTGGGCGCTTTTGTCGCCGGTTAACTGGGTCAAAACAGCGATCGCATCTTGCCCCCCTAAGCGACCTAAAGCTTGAGCGAGACGATAGCGCAGTTGCCAGTCATCATCACTAGCCAAGGGAACAAGTAAAGAGACGGCGCGAGGGTCGCCTAGTTCCCCAAAAGCGCTAACGGCGGCCGTTTTTACCAATTCATTATCGGAGTTAAGGGCGATTTCGAGCAGTTCAAAGCCCCGGGGTTCCCCCAATTCGCCCAAAGCGGCCACAATGCTAAATTGAATTAACCAGTCGGAGGATTGTTGATAGACAGCCACCAGATCATCGTAGGCTGCCGTTAATTTTAACCCCCCGATCGCATCGGCCGCGGCTGCTTTCACGTCTGCTTCGGGATCATGCAACAAGCGATCGCGCAGAATAGTTAAGGCCAGATCAGGATTCTGACGACCGAGGATATCTAGCTGACTTACCGCCGAATAACGCACTCTAGCGTTACTATCGTTAATTAAAGGCTGTAACATCTCGAAGGCGATTTCTGGGGCTAAATAACGCAGTTGATTAACTCCCGATAAGCGATCGCCATAATCCTTGGAATCGAGCAGCCGTTGCACGGATTCGGGGGAATAATTCATAATTTGATGACACCCTTAACAATTGGACTGATATTAATTGTCCCATGAATAGTTATCGACTCCTGACTATCTCGATCATCTTTAGTTCCCCGGTTTTTTGGGGCTGTAGTCCTCCCTCTCCTATTAAAAAAGAACCTACGGCCGAGATGATCGCTTCTCCTTCTCCCAGTCCGATTATTTCCGCATCAGACATTAAGGCCGCTAATCGTTATCGTCAATTGGGATTACAGTATCGTCAACAGGGAGATTTTATCAAAAGTATTGAGGCTTTAAAAAAATCTGTACAGTTAAATCCCAATCATCCAGACGGGAGAGTAATTTTAGGCTGGACACAACACCTAGCTAAACAACCTTTAGCGGCACAAACAACCCTAGAGGAAACGATTAAAATTGCCCCCGATCATGTGGCTGCCTATAATGCTTTGGGAATCGTTTATCTTGTCGGTGGTCATCTTGAAAAAGCCGTATTCACTCATACTAAAGCCGCTAATTTAAAACCCGATAATGAAATCGCCTACTATAATTTATCCCTCGCCTATCATCGCCTAAAAGATTTTGATTCAGCTATTACTAACGCTAAAAAAGCAGTTAAATTAGAGCCAAATAATCCCCATCCTCTTGTGGCTTTGGCAATGATTTATTTAGATCAAGGTGATAGTAAAAAAGCGCAGGATACCTACAAAAAGGCTAGGGATTTAGACGGTCGTTATCGACAAAAATGGTTTCTGGCACATCTGAAGGAAGCTGGTTTTAGTCAGGAGCAAATTAAATTAGTCGAAAAGTTACTATCCGAGATTTAAAATTATTATTTCCCCTTAGGATGCCTGTCGATGTCCCAGTTTTAGGAAAATAGTTTCTAAATCTTCGCGGCAAGTATAAAACTCGCTTAAGGTCAGACCAGAAACCACTAAAGATTTCAACAATTCGGCACTATCTTCTAGGTTTCCTGTAAATTTAACTCGGAGAGTATTAGTATTAATAATTCTTTGCCAACTTTCCACAAAAACACATTGTTTAAGAGCGGTTTCTAAGGCTTCTAAATTGCCTAGAGTCGTAATCTGCAAGTATTGACCAGCTAGACGTTGATTTAATTCCTCTAAAGAGGTACTTTCCACTAGATAACCTAATTCCATGATGCCCACAGAACTACAAAGTTCGGCTAAATCACTAAGGACATGGGAGGAAATTAAAATAGTCATACCTGCCGATTGTAATACTTTAATAATCTCACGAAATTGTAGGCGAGCGATCGGGTCTAATCCGGAAACCGGTTCATCGAGAAGTAAAATTAAAGGTTCATGGATAATCGTGCGGGCTAAACTTAAACGTTGTTTCATACCCCGGGACAAAGTAGCGATCGAATTATGGCTTTTACTGGTTAATTGTACCAGTTCTAGAACCTCATAAATGCGGCGATGACGTTGGGAGCGAGGAATATGATAAAGACGGGCAAAATAATCCAGATAATTCCAGACATTTAGGTCATCGTAGAGGGGAAAATTATCGGGTAGATAACCTAAATTTCTTTTCAGACGGGGATTACTCTCATCTCTTAAAAGACGTTCTCCGTGCAGATATATTTCTCCGGTTGTCGGTTCTTCCGCTGCCGCTAACATCCTAATTAAAGTGGTTTTTCCCGCTCCATTTGGACCGATTAACCCGTAAACTTCCCCCGCTGCAATCTGTAAATCCACTTGATTAACGGCCCCATGGCGGTCAAATTGTTTGGTTAAACCAACGGTAGCAATGGCTAATTCTGGTGTGTTCATAAAGTTTTTTAGTTAGGTTCTCACGGTGACTCGCTAGTAAAAACAATATAATCGTTGATTTTTGCCCATTCCATTATGTCATGATCTGGAGCGCAAGGATCGCCTACCATTGACCAATGAACTGCTTGAATATCGTATTTTGCCAACACCGTTACCCACTCAGGGGTGAGATTCATATCAATGATAATTTTCATGGCAAAGATAGGGGAATTTCCACTTCTTCTACTCGCCAAGCAGCATAGGTAAGCGCTTCATCAATATCAGCTAATTCTAGATAGGGATAAGCGTTAATAATCTCCTCTTTGGAGTAACCAGCAGCGATTAATCCCACTAGGGTTCCCACAGTGACTCGCAAACCACGAATACAGGGTTTACCTCCCATGACTTCCGGATTAAAAGTGATACGCGTCAGAGTTTCCATGATTGTTGTTAAATTGTTTGAGCCTTCATATCTTCTCAGTATATTCTCATCTAATAATTTTCGGTGAAAACACTTAAAAATAAATCTTTTCTGCCGGGGGTGATAGTTTTGCCGAGCGCTTGGGTATCTTAGGGGTGTAGAGTAATAACATGGTAGTATTTTCCCTGAGATTATGACGGATACAATCATCGAGGTGGAAAATTTGGGTAAGCGCTATGTTCTCGACCATCAACAGGAACGAGAGAAGTACACTGCTTTGCGCGATGTGATTGCCCAGGGGGTAAAATCGGCGTTAAAGGGTTTCGGAGGCAAAAAAACCGAGACTAAGGAGGAATTTTGGGCGCTGAAGGATGTCTCTTTTCAAGTCAAGCGCGGCGAAGTGGTGGGAATTATTGGCCGCAATGGTGCGGGAAAATCGACTCTTTTAAAGATTCTCAGCCGGATTACGGAACCAACCACCGGACGAGTCCGCTTAAAGGGACGGGTAGCGAGTTTATGGGAGGTGGGAACCGGTTTTCATCCGGAGTTGACGGGGAGGGAAAATATCTATCTCAATGGTGCGGTGTTGGGGATGATGCGGCAAGAAATCGATCGCAAGTTCGATGAGATAGTGGCGTTTGCCGAGGTGGAAAAGTTCCTCGATACTCCCGTTAAGCGCTATTCTTCGGGGATGTATGTCCGTTTGGCTTTTGCGGTGGCGGCACACCTGGAACCGGAGATTTTAGTAGTAGATGAAGTCTTAGCGGTGGGTGATGCGGCTTTTCAAAAAAAGTGTTTAGGCAAGATGGGTGATGTGGCCAGTAAGGAGGGGAGAACGGTTTTATTTGTTAGTCATGATATGGCGGCAGTTCGTCAGCTTACAAAAAAAAGCTTACTTTTGTATCAAGGTCAAATAGATAGTTTAGGAGAAACCGAGTATGTTATCGATAAATATTTGATTTCATCTCTGGATTATTCAACGACAGTTTATGATGTTGCTAACATTCATCGCTCTCACTCTAACTTGTCAATGCGAGTAAAATTTTTAACTCTAGAGATAGAAAACTATTATACTAAACAGATTCCAGCTAATTCCAATATTAACTTAAAAATAAAAGTTATCTGTAATCAATCGGTTAATACATTCCGTTTTAGTATGACTATATATGCGGCTAGTGGCATCCCTGTAGGTAGCCTATTCACTTCTGAGAAATATTCTTTGCAAACAGGAGAATTAGCCACATTTATAGTAATACTTGAAAATTTGAGTCTATCGCCAGGAATTTATTATTTAGGTATAGCAACTGGAAAGGGAAATCATCTAACGGGACATTCTGATTTCGATATTGTCAATAATGTATTGCACTTTGAAATTATTCCCCCTGAAGGCATAGATGGAACCAAATCTTATTGGTATTCTGGATGGGGCAATATTCGTTTTAGAGAACCATTACTTAAAAGAGTTGCTTAGGGCAAAGTATGAATAATCAAGATACTGACTATACTCGACATTATTTAAAATGGCATTCAGATAAAAATGAACATATTGAATCAATGATATCTTTTTATCAAAGAATGTTATTACCATATTTACCCGCCAATCGAGATAGCAATATTTTAGACGTTGGTTGCGGAATGGGGTTCGCTCTTTTATCTCTACAAAAGATTGGGTACACCCATATTCAAGGAATTGAGCTAGATTCGGGACAAGTCAACTCTTGTTTGAAGAAAAATCTGCCCGTTGAACTGGTTACTGACACTATACATTATTTAAATAATCAACCAGATAAATATGATGTAATTATATGTCTAGACGTGATAGAGCATATCCCTCATCAAGAACAATTATATTTTGTAAAGGCTATTAATATAGCTCTGAAAAAAGCAGGGAAGTTAATTTGTACAGTACCTAATGCTAACTCAACTTTGGCCAGTCGCTGGAGATACATTGATTGGACTCATCACATTAGTTTTACCGAAGATAGTCTGGACTTTTTGTTATTCAATACTGGTTTTGACAATATAAATGTATTTGAAACAGAATTTTTTAACCGACCTCAGATATCTTTATTGTCTGCAATTGTTAAAAAGTCTATGTGGAAGGTTTATCTACATTGGTGGTTATTTCGTGCTGTTCGTAGCTTGAGAAGATTAGAAATGATTGCCGAACTCGGTTGGGAACAAGGTTACAAAATTCCTCTTTCACTAAATATACTAGCTACTGCTAATAAATCGTCATGAATAATCGAATTTATGCCTTTGATATTTTTGATACAGTAATTACTAGACTTTCTGCTCATCCTACCGATTTATTTATTGATCTAGGAAAAATATTAATCATAGATAATTTGATTAATATTTCGGCAGAAGATTGGCAGCAACTAAGAATTAAAGCAGAAAAAAAAGCTAGAGATAATAGCCAGACAAATGAAGTAACTATTCACGACATATATCGGCAACTAGCCCCCATATTTAATTGGTCTTCTCTAAACGTAGAAAAAGCTATCCAAAAAGAAATTGATCTAGAAAGAGTTAACTTATTCGTAATCCCTGAAACTGGAAATAAAATTCGAGAATTACATCAAAATGATCAATCAGTTATCTATCTATCAGATATGTATTTACCCGCTGAAACCATCCAGTCTTTTTTAAGAGATAATGACCTTTGGAAACAGGGAGATAAATTATACGTTTCAGGAGAAATTGGCATCAACAAAGCGTCAGGTAAATTATTTAACTACTGCCTAGCGAAAGAAGGTGTTCAACCTCAAAATTTACATCATTGTGGGGATAATATTATGGCTGATTTTAAAATTCCCAAAAAGCTAGGAATTCAAAGCACTTTGTTTGCTAAAGCTCACTTAAATCGCTATGAACAGCTAATCACTCAATCTCAAAATTTACCCAAAGATTTTAGTTCTCTTTTAGCTGGCATTAGTCGATTATCTCGTTTACAATTTTACGAAGATAACTCAGATAAAGAGGTGATTTGGGACACATCGGTTAATGTTACCGCCCCCCTATTATTTGGATTTGTTTATTGGTGTTTGACTGAAGCAAATAAACAAAATATCAAGAGATTATATTTTGTTGCTAGAGACGGTCAGATTTTATTAAAGATTGCCCAAATTATCTGTAAAAATTTAAATATTAATATAGAATGTCGTTATCTGTATGGATCACGGCAAGCGTGGCACTTCCCTGCCATTCAGCAAATTGGAGAAAAAGAATTAGATTGGATATTTGATTCTACAGAATTTTTATCTATTGAGTCAGTGTTGAAACGAGTTAATTTAGAGTTATCGGAAGTTAGAGATTTATTAGAAAAACATAATTGGAATCAATCCTTATGGTCTAAAGATTTAGAACCATCTGAAAGAAATGAATTTAAAAAACTTTTTCAACATAAAGAAATGAGTCAAATAATCATTAACAATGCATCTGAATATAGAAAAAAAATCATTGGTTATTTTCAACAAGAAGGTTTATGTGAAAACGTAAAGTTTGCTATAGTTGACATAGGTTGGAATGGAAGGCTACAGCGATCATTAAGTGAAATCCTTTTGCAAGAAGACTTATATCCAGAACATGGTATTTATGGTTACTACTTTGGATTATTACAACGTTTAAAAGCTTCAGAATTTGATCAACTATATGCTTATTTTTCCGATCCAGAAAGTGATTTTAAGCGTGAAAGCTTATGTCATCGAGCTTTGATTGAATTATTTGTGTCTGCGGATCATGGGAGTACAATTAGTTTTGACACAAAAAATAATCAATATGTACCTGTACTTCGTTCAACAAAAAATACTACCGCTATTCGGTGGGGATTGTATCATCAACAACAGGCTATAATAGAATTTTCACAGCAGATTACTCAACAGATAAGACATCAGAATATTAATTACTTACAAGATTACTTACTAATAGCTTCTGAAATCTTATTATCTGAATTTATTCATAATCCTAGTCTAGAAGAAGCGAAAGTTTTCGGAACTTTTTCTTTTGCCGAAGATCAGAATGAATCTAAAATGTATCAATTAGCACCTGAATACGATATCTATGATACTATTCAGTATTTTTTAACCAAGAAGCATAAACACAATAATGTGTGGTATCAAGCAGTAGTAAAGCGGAATAAAATAATAAATTTATCATTTAAACTAAGAAAGTTCTTAAGAACTATTATGGTAGCTATTAAAAGCTTAAATCACAATAGTCAAGCTTTTTAAAAAATTAACTGAGATTAACAACAAACGGTTAATTAGTTTAGTCCTTGACAAATGAACAATATTGCTAACTAAACAACCTGATGTGATAAGTATAAAAAATCATGATGTGGGATATAATGCAGACTATCAAAACTTACTTAGCTAGTGTAGATAAAAAAATAGTTTAAACTTATGAGATATCTAAATTTAGGTTGTGGTTCTCGCTTTCATCCCAAATGGATTAACTTAGATTTTATAGCTAGTGATGTGACTATAATCACCTACGATTTAAATAAAGGTATTCCCTATCCTGACCATTCTATTGATATGGTTTATCATTCGCACGTTTTAGAACACTTTACCCAAAAACAAGGAGAGTTTTTTTTACAAGAATGTTATCGAGTTTTAAAACCGCAAGGAATTATTAGAGTAGTTGTACCTGATCTGGAAAAAATAGCTAGAAGCTATCTAGAAGCCCTAGAAAAAGTTTTAACAGGCGATCAAGAATGGGAATCTCGTTATTATTGGATATTATTGGAAATGTACGATCAAGTATCGAGAAATATTTCTGGCGGTTCAATGTTAGAATATTTGTTAAAAACCCAGCTTCCTGATGAAAACTTTATTATAGATCGCTGTGGACTTGAAATTAAACAATTAATTGAGTTAAGCAAGCAAGAAAATATCCAAGAGAAAATTGATGATATTAACATATTCAAAAAGATAATTTTGAAATTTAATCGTATTCCTAATTACCTACGAGAGAAAACGATTAAGTTATTATTGGGAAGAGAATATCAAGCATTACAAATTGGGCGTTTTCGTCAAAGTGGAGAAATTCATCAATGGATGTATGATCGCTATTCTCTCAGTTCTCTCTTGCAAAAGTGCGGATTCACTCAAATTATTCAACGTACTGCCCAAGAAAGCTATCTAACAAACTGGACACAATTTAACCTAGATACCGAACCTGATCACAGCATTTATAAACCTGACTCTATTTATATTGAAGCTATTAAATAAATTCTAGTAGAATATAAGAATAACCCTTCGCTTTCTCAAAACTATGGTTGCTAACACCTCCCCCCAAACCCAAGCAGAAAATCCTCTCAGCGATATTCTCATCGAAAAAATCGGCCAACTTTCCCCCTCCCAACAACAGGAAGTCCTCAACTTTGTCGAATTTCTCCAGTACAAAAAACAACCTAAAAAGACTATTTGGGACAAAATTGCCGAACGAGTCGCTCAACTACCCCCCGAAGTTATCGAGCAACTCCCCACTGATTCCTCAGAAAACCTCGATCATTATCTATACGGAGCGCCCAAAAAGTGAAATTAATTTTTGTCGATACTTTGTACTGGGTAGCCTTAGCTAACTCAAGGGATCAATGGCACGAAAGAGCAATTGAGTTACAAAAAACTGTATCCAATCGCCGCTTAATCACCACAGAAGCAGTTTTAATTGAATTTCTCAACTATTTTTCTTCCTTTGGTTCTTTCATGCGTCAAACTGTAGCAGGAATTACCCATGATATTCTTGATGATCCCGATATAGAGGTGCTGCCCATAAATTCATCGCTGTTTTTATCGGGATTAAACCTATACGAACAAAGACTAGATAAAGGTTATAGTATGGTCGATTGTATCTCGATGATGGCCATGAAAAATCGAGATATAAGCGAAGTTCTTACCCACGATAAACACTTTATTCAAGAGGGTTTTAATATCCTTCTTTGAAATCTCATGAAAGTTGTTCATCTTAACTTTTCTGATTTAATTGGTGGTGCTGCGATTGCTTCCTATCGACTCCATCAAGGATTAATAGCTCAAAATATTGACTCAAAAATGCTAGTAGAATTACAAAAAAGTTCTAGTTACAGAGTTGATACTATACCCAGAAAACGCAACATTGAGAACTTAATTTCTCGTTTTGCTTGGCGATTAGGATTAAATAATCTAAATCTTATTAGTACATTTAATATTCCTAATCATCCTTTTTATCAAGAAGCGGATATTCTTAACTTTCATAATCTTCACGGTGATTACTTCAATTATCTAGCAATTCCTAAACTAACCGACAATAAACCTGCCGTTTGGACACTCCATGATATGTGGAGTTTCACCGGACATTGTGCCTATAGCTATGATTGTGATCGCTGGAAAATTGGCTGCGGTAATTGCCCTTATCTTGATACAGTTCCCAGCACAGGACGAGACAACACTCGCTTAGAATGGAAGTTAAAAAATTGGGCTTATCATCACTCTAAATTAACTATTATTACTCTGAGTAAATGGTTAACAGAATTAGCCAAACAAAGTCTTTTAAAAGACCTACCAATCTATCATATTCCTAATGGTATTGACACCCTAGCTTATCAGCCGCTTGATCCTCAACAATGTCGTGCAGTTTTAGGTATTTCTCCAGAAAAAAAAGTTTTAATGTTTGTTGCTCAAGGACTGGATGATCCCCGTAAAGGTGGACATAAACTACTGCAACTATTAGATGAATTGCCCGTGACTTTAAAAAAAGAATTAGTTTTAATTACCCTAGGAGATGGTGGAGAAAATCAAGCAGAAATAGCAGGAATATCCAATCTAAATCTAGGTTATGTAGGTGGCGATCGCTTAAAAAGCATTGCCTATTCCGCTGCCGATTTATTCATTTTTCCTACCCGTGCTGATAATTTACCTCTAGTTCTACAAGAAAGTATGGCTTGTGGTACGCCGATGATTTCTTTTAATATTGGTGGTGTTCCCGATCTAGTTCGTCCAGAAATTACAGGCTATCTTGCTGAACCTGATGACTGGCAAGCTTTTCGTCATCAAATACTGCAATTACTAGAAGACAAAAATCAGCAGCAAAAAATGTCAAAACTCTGCCGAGAAATCGCCATAAAAGAATACTCAATTGAACTCCAAGCACAGAAATATAAAGAAATTTATCAGCAACTGACTTGAGGTGTAATTTTTTTAGATAATTATCTTATCCAAATACCCAAAAATAACCGTAATTTATGACCAAAAAAGCCGATATAGGTAGTAAAAGACTCATCAGTTTAGCCCCCGATAATTGGGCAAGATGGTTAACCCAACAACCCGACGTACAAGTGCAGGAATTTCTTAGCTCAGAATTTCAATGGGTGAGTCGTGCCAACGATGTTCTCCTAAAAGTTTATAGCCCCCAAGAGGGAGAATTTCTGCTCCTTAACGAAATCCAGTTGCGTTACACAAAGCAAATGCCCCAAAGAATCCGAGCTTACGCAGCCTTAGCCACAGAACGCTACAATTTACCCGTTTATCCCGTCTTAGTTAACATTTTACCCCGTCAAACTAACGCCGGGATTCCTGGTCGTTATAGCTCAGAATTTCTGGGAATCCGAGCCTATCAAGAATATCGAGTAATTAACCTTTGGGAAGTATCAGCAGAAATAGTATTTCGAGAAAAAATATCGACACTTTTGCCTTTCGTTCCTATACTAAAAGGAGGGGGAGAAGAAACCGTAGTTCGCACAGCCCTGCGAGAATTAAGGGCAAATGAAAGCCTAGAGGACTTAGAACCCTTACTTTCCTTTTTTGCATCATTTGTCTTAGAAATACCAATAGTACAAGAAATTATGAGGTGGGATATGACCGTATTAAGAGAATCGCCCTGGTATCAAGAAATCCTCAGAGAAGGATTGCAGCTAGGAGAACAGAGAGGTATTCAATTAGGACGACAAGAGGGACGACAAGAGGGA
>NZ_JACJQV010000243.1 GCF_014696875.1 Microcystis wesenbergii FACHB-1317
GCCAATCCTCCTAAGTATTTTAGCTTTCTTTCTTCCAGGGCTTTAAGAAAATTTGTGTTGTTGCCATAACCGGCATCTATTAACACGATTTTCGGTCGATAGCCTCTGATTAAGCTCCGGTCAATTAAATCTATCGCTATCTCTGGTTTCTTCTTAAATTCTTTGTCTTCTTTCCCCTCGGCTAAGGAACTAGCCGGTTGATAAATTTCAATGTCTAGGGGTACACTTTTTTTGCCGTCGTAGAGATGGGTAGTGACGGCGACTATTCCGTTGTCTGTCTTGCCAATTTCTCCCAGGTACTGCCTGCCAACTCCGGCGGTCAGATTGCCACTTTTTCGATGTCCTGAGTCATCGACAATCAGGGAAAATCCTCGGGGTATTTGCGTCTGGCGGCATTGGTTCATCACTTGCAACCGACATTCATTCACCTGACGGTCTGACCAGGGAGATTCGGTCAAAAAGTGATGTAATCGGTTATAAACTACTCCGACGGCATTATTGGCCATTTGAGTGAGGTTTTTCCTCTCACTTTCCCCTAATAATCCTCCTAAATATTGTCTGAAGCCGTTTTTTTGCGCTTCGTTTTTGAAGCAATTGTCAAACCGCCGACACCATCGGTCAAAGCATGGGGGCATCGCGGCTGGGGTTGTCTCTTTCATCGCTGCTCTTTCAACGTAAAGTGCTTATTCTTTAACGATTATACTCTATTATACTCTTGTTGATCGTTTAAGTCCCATTAGGGCTTGTTCAATAAATCTAAAAACCTTGTTGGATAAGGTTTTTAGACTTTTTTGACCTCAAAAAGTGCCGACCTTTGGAGTGATTGGGGGGAAAATTCAGGGACTTTTTCCCTGAAAATTAGGTAATTGACCCCCTCAAAATCGGTAAAACCCTACACCCCACCTGCCCCCCCGATGTCGGGGGGGTTGGGGGGGCCACACCCTGTCCCCACCAACAAACTTTTTGCCGCAAACCCTAATTATGACGATTGCCATCATAATGAATTCTTGCTCCGGCCCATTGCAATTTTTCCTGTAGAGTCTGATAAAAAGAATAGCTTTCCCGCAGGATAATAAATTGGGCGAATTTTTCGGCTTTGGTAACTCCCACCCATTGCCCGGGCCAAATGGAAGTGGCTAAAGCACCATCCATCCAGAGTTTAGTATTTAATTCGTAGTCTCCCAGGGGCCAAATACTGACCAGAGATGCCGGGGGAATGACAATCGGCCGACTGGAGAGACTCAAGGGACAAATCGGGGTGACAGCGATCGCTTCCATGCCGGGGTGTATAATCGGACCATTAGCGGAAGCGGTGTAACAGGTGGATCCCGTGGGAGTAGCCACTAATAAACCGTCCCCTTGGTACTGATCTACTACTTCCCCGTCCACTTCGATTTCGAGGATTGAGGTGGGCATCCTATCGATACTAGCGGGTTTCACACACATCTCGTTTAGGGCATAAAATGCCTCGCTCACTGGCTGCGGGTTTCTTTTATCCCCTTCATAGATTCTGGCCGTTAACATCATCCGTTGTTGTACCGCATAGTGATCGGATTGTAAACGCTCCCACACCGTCTCCGTATCTTGGAAAATCTCCAAAGGTTCCGTTAAAAATCCCAGATGGCCGCCAACATTCACCGCTAAAATTGGAATGTCTTCCTGAGCTAAATAGCGAGCGGCGGCTAAAATGGTTCCATCTCCCCCCAAAACGATGGCGAGGTCGATTTTTCCCGATGCTGAGGCTAAAAATACCGGATAGGGATTATCTTTAAAGCCACTGGGTCCCATTAAAACTTTACACTGACGGGCTTCTAACTGTTTAGCGCATTTTTCCGCCCATGCTTTACTTTGGGGATGGTTGGCCTTATGGGCAATGATGACTTGTTTTAACTGCACAGAGTTGAGACCTGGTTCGGAGGTTCTATATTTTTAACAATAGCAAGACCGGGCAGATCGGGTGACAAGTAAAAAGTAAAAAAGGGGTTGGGGGAAGAACCTCGGCCTGACTGTAGCCAATTTGACAGAATTAATCGATAGATAAGGGTAGATGGAATTAACTAGGATAAGCTGGCAGGTTTTAGCAATCTTATCCCCTTTTTTCCCTGTAACTGCTGTATCTATGCGGCTTTTTCCCAATTATCTCCCTCACCCCTACCACTTAATTTCCATGCAGGGTTATAATTTTATTAAGATGTGTAACAATTCTCTGGCAAACTCTTGACAAAGGATAACAAATCTGCTCTCCCAAAAAACAGGAAAGGTTTTATTTCTATGACATTAATTCAAACCGCCCAATTATCGCTAGAAACTTTGGCTTTAGCCTTTTTTAAGCAGACAGAAGGACGCTGGCAATCCCAGAGACGTTATTACACCCTCACCCAAGAAACGGAACCCCAAGAAGTTATCAGCGCCATCGAGATTAAATATTTACCCCAGGGCAGCGAACCATTAATTCAACTGGCCCGTTTACATAATCTGGAAGATACAACTTTATTAGGTGGCACGGAAGTGACTTGGCAAAGTAATTATCTCCGTCCCCAGAGTAAAAAACCCTCCAACGGTTCCACTATATTCGGTATTTTAGATAATATTCTCTATCGCGATCGGGGATTTGCGACGGATAAACCCGTTAGCGCTATTTATACCTTTCCTAACCCCTCTACTCTCTGTCTGAGAACAGAATACGCCGGTTCTGTCTTTGAAGAGGAAATTAAACTCATCGGTCAACAATATCGCACTCGACAAACTATTATCTCTCGCGCCGGTCAAGAATTGATGATCGGTCAATATCTAGAAAAACGGGTCAATTAGTCAAAAAAATGGCGGTTATTCCCATAATTTTGACTTTTATCCTAGGAATAGGGCTGAAATCAAATCAGCCCTTCCCATAACTCCCCTTTAAACTGGGGTTAAATTGTCTTGATTCTGACTAGCGAGAAACTTCTCTAATTCCGTAATTGCATCGGCATCGACCTTAGTTTGCATAGGACAGAATTTCGGTCCACACATCGAACAAAACTCCGCAGTCTTATAGATATCTGCGGGTAAAGTCTCATCGTGGTATTCCTTAGCGCGATCGGGATCCAAGGATAACTGAAATTGACGATTCCAATCGAAATTATAACGAGCTATGGAGAGTTCGTCGTCACGATCGCGCGCTCCAGGGCGATGACGGGCGATATCTGCCGCATGAGCCGCTATTTTGTAGGCAATTAAGCCATTTCGCACATCTTCAGCGTTGGGTAAACCGAGATGTTCTTTCGGGGTGACATAACATAACATCGCCGTCCCGTACCAACCCGCCAGAGCCGCCCCGATCGCCGAGGTGATATGATCGTATCCTGGGGCAATATCGGTGACAAGGGGACCGAGAACATAAAAAGGTGCTTCGCTACACTCCTCCATTTGTTTTTTCACATTAAACTCAATTTGATCCATGGGAACATGGCCCGGTCCTTCCACCATCACCTGTACATCGTGTTCCCAAGCGCGACGCGTTAGTTGACCGAGGGTTTTCAATTCCGCTAATTGGGCTGCATCGGAAGCATCGTGGGTACAACCGGGACGTAGGGAGTCACCGAGACTAAAAGAAACGTCATAACGCTTGAAAATCTCGATAATTTCGTCGAAATGGGTGTAGAGAGGATTTTGCTTGTGGTGGTGTAACATCCACTTAGCAATAATACCACCACCCCGGGAGACAATCCCGGTCAGACGGGTTTTGACTAAAGGCAGGTGTTCGATGAGGATTCCCGCATGAATCGTCATATAATCCACCCCTTGCTGGGCGTGTTTTTCGATAATGTGGAGGAAATCTTCGGGGGTGAGTTTTTCAATATTGCCGTGAACACTTTCCACCGCTTGATAGATGGGTACAGTACCGATGGGGACGGGAGAAGCATTGATAATCGCGGTGCGAATTTCGTCCAAATTACCGCCACCGGTGGAGAGATCCATCACCGTATCCGCGCCGTATTTGACCGCTAGGTGTAATTTTTCCAGTTCTTCGTTAATATTCGAGGAGTTGGGTGAAGCCCCGATATTAGCATTAACTTTACACTTAGAAGCAATACCGATCGCCATAGGTTCGAGGTTGAGGTGATTGATATTAGCGGGAATAATCAGTCTTCCTCGGGCGATTTCGCTGCGAATCAATTCGGGAGAGAGATTTTCCCGTTTTGCCACATACGTCATCTCTTCGGTAATTATCCCCTGACGGGCGTAGTGCATTTGCGATACATTTGCTTGTCCGCGCCGGGGGGCAACCCATTCTTGTCTCATAATTTTATTTCCTCTGTAAACAGCTTCCCTACGCTGGAATTACCCAGTCTCAGGTTCTAAGGGTCTTTCTCAGCCTGATTACCTCAGACACCCCTAGCTATGACGGCAATTGTATCACTGTTGACGACTGAGGAGATAAAGCTTAAGATTGTTGTTTGATTGGGAAGTAATACTAAATCCGTTGAGTAACGCACAGAAAACGGGTTTCTCCGAGAAACCCGTTTTCTACTCATGCACTCATGCAAAACGGAGAATAAATAATCAGTTTTTAATAACTGGATTTAGTATGATTACTGTTTACTGTTCACGGCAAAAAACTCCCCACTTCCCTGCTGATTCCGAAAAAAAGGGGCAGGCAAAAAGCCTACCCTAGGATTGATGATTATTCAATCAAACCTTAGACATCGTAGTAGAGAGAGAACTCGTAGGGGTGGGGACGTAAGCGCATCGGGTTAACTTCGTTATCGAGTTTGTAGGTGATCCAGTTTTTGATAAAGTCTTCGGTAAAAACACCAGAATCGGTCAAGAAAGCGTGATCTTTTTCGAGACTTTCTAGAGCTGCTTCTAGAGAACCGGGGGTAGAGGGTATTTTTGACAATTCTTCGGGACTGAGTTCGTAGATATCCACATCGAGAGGTTCTCCCGGTTCAATTTGATTTTTAATCCCATCGATACCAGCACAGAGCATGGCGGCAAAAGCGAGGTAGGGGTTAGAAGTCGCGTCAGGACAACGGAATTCTAAACGTTTGGCTTTCGGGTTGCTTCCCGATAAAGGAATCCGAATCGAAGCGGAGCGATTACCTTGGGAGTAGGCTAGGTTTACGGGGGCCTCAAAACCGGGGACGAGACGCTTGTAGGAGTTGGTGGTGGGGTTAGTTAAAGCTAAGAGCGCGGGAGCGTGTCTAAGCAAACCACCGATATAGTACAGTGCCATTTGGCTGAGTCCGGCGTATTTATCCCCGGCAAACAGGGGTTGACCATCTTTCCAGATAGACTGGTGAACGTGCATCCCAGAACCGTTATCACCAAAGATGGGTTTAGGCATAAAGGTGACGGTTTTACCGTATTTCTTAGCCACGTTCTTGATGCAGTATTTATAGGTCATTAAGTAGTCGGCGGCCCGTACTAGGGTAGAGAATTTAATCCCTAACTCGTTTTGACCACCGGTAGCGACTTCGTGGTGATGTTTTTCAATGGGAACTCCGCAGTCGGCCATGGTTAAGAGCATTTCCGTGCGAATATCTTGAGAGGTGTCGGTGGGACTAACGGGGAAATAACCCTGTTTGTAGGCGGGTTTATAGGCAAGATTTCCGTCTTTTTCGTCTTTACCGCTATTCCAACGACCTTCGACACTATCCATGTAGTAATAGCCGGAGTTGGCGGTTTGGTCGAAACGAGCGCTATCAAAAAGAAAAAATTCTGCTTCCGGTCCAAAAAATACAGTATCACCTAAACCGGTACTGCTAAGATAATCGATCGCTTTCTGAGCAATAGAGCGAGGATCGCGGCTATACCATTCACCGGTTCTCGGTTCTTTGATGCTACAGATCATGCTTAGGGTAGGTTCCTTGTAGAAGGGATCGATCCAAGCAGTGGTAGGATCGGGAACCATGGCCATATCGGACTCGTTAATTGCTTTCCAACCGCGAATACTGGAACCATCGAAGGCAACACCATCGCTGAAAGAGCTTTCATCGATTTGATCGTAGTAGAACGAGCAATGTTGCCAGATACCTGGCATATCAATAAATTTCAGGTCGATAATCTTAATATTGTTGTCCTGAATCATTTTCAAGACTTCTTGTGGCGTTTCGGGCATGGAAAACTCCTTTGACGTATGGATCGGTTCTTAAGCTTCTCAAAAAACCCATCCTAAACAGTCACCTTGGCTGATTTTGTATTTTTCGATACAAAATCTTTAATCCTAGCTTGAAAAAATCTGTAATTTCCTTGTTCAGGTCGGTAATGGCTCCGAAGGGCAATTTGCCCATCAGCGGTTCCCCCATTGCTTGTGTCGTTTTTTTTTCTTTATCGGTCATTATCTATAACCGACATTCCGCACATCTTCATATACTTTTATATATTTTTACATTCCCCAAGATGTTTTGAGGAAAAACCTTCATTGTAGAAACTACTATTGAGAACATTTTCAATAATTGATTTTTTCTGAGAAAAAAAATTACAATTCTTCACCTTGATAAAAATCAATCATTGTAGCTATAGTCCCTACTGGCAATGGGTTTTAAGCAATATATTAGTAAAAATTATCAATTGAATGTTAAGAAGTGCGGAAAGTGGGCTATAAGTATTTAGCAAACACACCCGAATCAATGTAAGCTGTTCGTAATTTAAATTGCTTGTTGAGACGGGGCAAGGGGGGGTGGGCTAATCTAAGAATAAGCGGTTTAAATACGTCTTAGCTTAAAAGGCGGCGATTGCAATTTTTGTCGGGGTTCAATTATGTGTTACTCCAATCTGGTTGGTTCCCTAAGCAACAGCAAACCCCGTATATTGTCTGACCGCAGGTTCGTGAAATCCTAAGACAATATCTTCTTGATTGATTCCCGCAGCTATCAGTTCCTTGGCAATTCCATCTTCGGTATTGTCACACTGAATCCAAACTTTCTCGGCAATTATCTCCACATGAATTAAACAGCTATGAAGGTGCTGGTTTTTGTCCCAGCCTTCAGAGATAATTAGGTATTGATCGGTTTCGGTATCAAAGGCAGCACGGTTGCGGATGTTGGCGTTAGCATAAGATATATTAAGGTAAGGTCTTAAAACTTGGCGGATAATCTGGCGGTAGTTTTCTAGTTTATCCATTGGGTAATTACCTCCTGTTCGGGATTAAAGATAATTAGATTAAGACTGTTATCAGCTAATAAAATTTGACCAATTTCTTGACTAAATAACTGAGTGAATACTGTGGTGCGGATAGCTAAATAAAGTCTTCTGTCCGAGGCTAAGTAGCGGAGGATTTTCTGATAGAGGACATATTGGCCGAGGGCATTTTTCAGGTCTTCAATTTCGGAAGTTCCCAGAAAGCTCTTAATCTCAACGGCAATTTTTTGTCCTTGTTTTTCGGCGGCTAAAAGCTTGTGGGCGGCTAAGTCGATAAAGATATCTTTCTTGCCAATTTTCAGGCTGAGAGGGTCATGGGTAACTGTCCAACCATCTTTTATGAGAGCTATTTTGACACAATCATGATAGATGTCCTTGGCTGGCATGGTAATCTCCTCCAATCACCCTCATTTTAACGGCAATTGGGTAGTTGCGCTGCTATCCGACCGAATCCGCTTCAACAACTTCGAGACAGAGGTGAACGCAAAGACGAATCCGACAGACCGCGCCACAATAACTCAAGGAAGACGATAGTTCGCCTGAGAAGGGGTAAAACAGCGGAAAACACCTGAGACTCCCTGCTCTGTCAACCCCTAAGCTAGGGAGAGAAATATAAAGATTTATTAAATTGTAGCTTTTGATACAGTTGTGGGGGGGGGATGTGTACTGTTTTGCTATTCGCCTTTGCTGTTGGGTTAGGCTGTCGCTTGACTCAACCCACTGTTCTCACGATCCACGTCTATTGGGGGAATTTCGAGTATGAAAGCAATCAAACGGCTACTAGCTTACAGTGCGCTAACCCCACTGCTGTTGCTAGTTTCAGCAAAAGATGCTAAGGCATCTCTTCTCGGTACAGATTGGTCGAATTTTAATAGCAACTTGTATTCAATTGACACTAACACCGGGACAGCTACTTTAATCGGCCCGACCGGACAGATTCGTATGATTGGCTTAGTTGTAGATGTCGATAGTACTATTTACGCCATCAGTGAAGAACCGAACAGCCGTCTTTGGACACTTAATCCTACGACTGGATCTTCTACTCTGGTAGGACTGCTTGGGTTCAACTTGCAGGAAGGTGACATGACTATTGATCCTGTTAGCGGTGATATGTATGTTGCTAATGGTAGTGGTGACAATCTATATATCGTCAATAAGGGAACTGCGGCAGCTACCTTAGTAGGAAGCTTTGGTGCTGCGGGATGCGACGTTTCTGGCCTACAATTTTTTGATGGTACGCTTTATGGATTAGCACTTAGGGACGGAGATCCAGATGTGTTGGGGACGGTAAATATAGCCAGTGGGCTGTTCACGACTATCGGTGCAACTGGTACTAATTGCGGGGTAATTGCTGCTTTAGGAAGAGACCCTGCCAGCGGCACTACCTATATCGGCTGCCCTAACACTGCTTTTGGCAATGATAATATGCTGTATGCCGTCGATCTGACCACAGGTGCATCTGTTCTATCCAATGCCCTCACAGGTGTTACATCAAGTATCTCTGGTTTTTCAGTAGCTGGAGAACCATCAATCTTGAAGCCAGTCCCCGAACCCACCTCAACCCTCAGCCTCCTCGCCCTCGGCACTCTCGGTGCAGCTTCAACCATCAAGCATAAACTAAAACCCTCTAAATCCACTGAAAAAGAAACCACAAAAGTAGGCTAAATTGCCTCTAAAATACCATAAATGCCCCTTCATTCAATCTTGAGGGGGTTTATTTTTTTACTTTCGCTTATTAAACAACTATTCAGCCTCTGTTTCCCTTTCTAACACTTCTTGTAGTTGTGGCACTAAAGTCGATAAATCTTCTTGAATTGTTGCCCAAACTCTACTTAAATTAACTTGAAAATATTCGTGAGTTGCCACATTTCTCATTCCTCCCATCAAACGACAAGAAATAAGAGGATAGCGAGACTGAATTTCCTTTGGTACATTTCTAGTTGCTTCTCCAATAATTATAAAATCATAGAGAACCGCTTTGACAGTTGTTTGATTCTTAGCAAATTCCTCAAACGTCATTCCCTTTGTACGTTGTTCAATTGCAGTGATAGATTCTAAAATGTCTTGAAGGAAAATTCGCCAATCTCTAGAAGGCATTGATAACATCCTCCAACACAGGTTCTCGTAAATGTTCCCTTAAGGTATCCTGAGTTCCTAAATCCACAGAACATCCCAGAATATCTTCTAAATAATACTGTACTTGCAGAAGTTGAAAAAAACCACCTTCTTGATTAAATTCTACTAAAAAATCCACGTCACTATCACTATGAGCTTCATCCCTTGCCACTGAACCAAATAAAGACAAAGATTTTACCCCCAGTGTTTGTAACTGTTTTCGGTGTGCCGCTAGAATTGCCAGTACCTCGTCTCGTTTCATCTGGTGTGTCCTTGAACCTGCCATCAATATTATAGCTTTGTGGGTACAACCCTCAAGCATAAACTAAAACCCTCTAAATCCACCGAAAAAGAAACCACAAAAGTAGGCTAAATTGTCTCTAAAAATACCATAAATGCCCCTTCATTTAGTTAGTTTAGAGTGGGAAACGCTGGAACAGCAGCCAGTGGAGAAATGATGTCAAATCCCGTCATACTTTATCTTTATTTCTGACTGGCTGCCTAGATAAATCAGAAAGTAAAAGTCGTGCGGATAGTACCGATAACTAAGGTAGAATTGTTGTTATTTGAGTTGGGAGAAGTAATCACGATTACCCCCGGAGTAAGGGCAATATTATCGGTGAGTTTCCACTCATAAAATCCTTCGATATGAAAGGAAGTATCGGGATCATTAGTGGAGCTGCCATCATTTAACCTAATACTAGAACTAGATACCCAAGGCTGCATACCAACAATAATACCGGCCGTATTTCCTTCCTTAAATAAATCAGGAAAAGCCAAAGTTACCGCCCAATTCCAGATATCTAAATCCCCGCGTTCTACTTGTCCATCTAAGGTGCTAAGGGTGATAGCTTTTGTGTAACCCCCCCAACCACCGAGGACAAAACCATCGACAATTCGCCAAGTAAATTGTAAACCCAAACTATTGTTAATTGTCGGGACAGCCTCCCCGAATAGTTCTTCGGTGAAAAATTGGAAATTCGAGCGCTGGCTTCCCGTTCCCGTATCTAATTGGTTATAACTATGAAGGTAGGATAAGGCAATGCCAAAATTCTCGTTTGGAACATAACCCAGCTGCCCTAGGGCAGTATAGGAACCGTTAAATAAACCCCCTCCCGGGTTAGGATCGTTAGCATCTCCGGCAAGATAACCGGCGCTGAATTGCAAAGCCCCATAATTACCCTGTAAACCGAGTCCAGTTTGTCCGGGGGCAAAATAAAGGGGATTGCGGGTACCAAAAGCGGAAAGCGCCCCACTAGCACCGTCTCCATCCAAAAAGTTGAGGGTATTGGTAAAGTCATCTTTAGCACCTCCCGTCGCTTCTAACCAGAGGTGGATATTTTCCGTTACGGGGAAACTGTAGTTTAAAACTTCTAGCAATAAATCATTGCCGTCGGGTTGGGTAAAAGCTAAGGTACTTTCAAAAGTTCCCGTAGTATCGGCTAAATCGGCAATATTTCCCGTTGCTAGACGGGTATAGAGTAAATCTTTGCCTGTGAAGCTAGTATTTAATTCTAAACGGGCCCGATAACCAAAAGCTGGTACTTGGGGAATCCCTTCACCACCGTTTTTTTCTCCTGTGGCTACCCCATATAATGCCATCACCACTTCCCCAGTTAATTTAGTGGTGGTGGAAAATTGATTATTTTCCAGAAAAGCGACTCGATTTTCTAAGTTATCAACCCTAGCACCCAATGCCGCTAATTCGGTCTCGAATTCGCTAACTAATCGCTTGATTTTGTCTAGATCTTCTTTTAATACCGCTACTCCTTCTTGAATCAATCTTTCTAGGGTATTTAAGCAAGCATTCAACCCGGCGGCAAATTCCCAACGAGTTAAAGCGCGTTCACCGCGAAAAGTACGGTCAGGATAACCTACTATACAACCATACCTCTCCACGAGACTTCTTAAGGCCTCAAAAGCCCAGGCGGTGGGAGAAACATCCCGCAATTGATTGACACTTGTTACCTGTGCCATGGGGTTACTAGAGAGGTTTTCGAGACTATTAGCCAGTACCGGACTAGAAAAACCCAGTAATATCGCTGCTGTTAGGAAATTTTGCTTGATTTTCATTGCTGTCTCCCACACCTACAAGAATGATTATTGTTCTCAGTATAATCAGGTTAGCAAACTTTTTCCAGTCTGGCACTGTTGCCAATATTTTTCAAATGTTACTCCAGATAAAATCTGAATTGCCTAGCATTTATTGGTTCAAATAAATCTTAAATGATAATAAAAGCAATAAGTAAATAATTTTATTGTTCCTAAGAACAAGATAGAGACGCTGCTGACAGCATCTCTAAATGATTATTTTTAGTTCAATTGAGGATAAAAAAGAGGTAACTAGCGCAATTCAGCGTTAAACTCGTTAAAAGAGCGTCTTTTTAACTCTACCGATTCTGATCGAGGCAAAAGATCAAAAATCTTTCTTAAGACATCATCCACATCTTCATATTTAACATTGCCCAAACCATCATAAACCACTTTACCTTGTTGGTCTAAAACCACCGTTTGGGGAACCCCACCGCGATAATAGTAACCCGGCTCATCGGCACGATAGGAAGACTTTAAGGGGATAGAATCGACAGTAACGGGGATAATACTGGCGGCGCGACCGTAAAACTCTTGAAAACGGGAGACAATCGCCGCAAATCGCTTACAATCACTACTATCATCCAGATAATAGACAATAATAGCCGGAATTTTCCGTTGAAAAGTTTCCGCTAAATTTAGACGCGGTGGTACGAGGGAACCATTACCCGCATAGACCACAAAAATATTACCATCGAGGCGATCGTCATCGATTCCCGCGTAGGCGCTAGGGGTTAGCCAAGGAGACAAACTCGCCAGGGCCATAATAAGAAAAACAAGACAGATCTGAAGACGCAGCCGATAACGAGATTTCATGATCAACAGGGTTAAAATATTAAGACAATTTTCAGTTTGACATACCCCACGCCGTAAACGGACGTGGATTCTTCTAGCATCACTGCTGAGAATTTCTGGCTCAACGAGTCCACTTGAATTAGATTCCTGGCGAAATCCCACCCAGAGGTGGTTCTCTCCTCAGACTTTCTCTCCCTTACAGAAGCCTGTTTTCCTATGCCCTAGGATACAGTTCAAAACCTCTAAAATAATTGGTTTCTCTGGTACTTGACGCTTAGAGCTTTTACCTATAGGAGCATTCCCCTATAGAACCCCATAACTCTAGTTTTCAAGGTGCGTTCATCGGTTGATGACTGGGTTTTTTAAGCGGTTGCTTACCCGGCCCGCTATTCTTAATATCATACATCAGATAAAGTCGCCCTAAAAGGGCGAGGCTTTAAACCCAATTTTTCGGTAAAAAATCTTGTGACCTTCGAGCGCGATAATTCCCAAACCACCTCGCGAGTCATTGCCGCTAACTCGCGCTTTGCCAATACTTATTATGCCATTCTCGGACTACATCCGAGCGCCTCGGTGATCGAAGTGCGGCGCGCCTATCGGGAACTAAGCAAACGATACCACCCCGATACTACCGAACTCAGCCCCGAAGTGGCAAAGGTTAAATTCCAGCGTCTTAACGAAGCTTATGCCACCCTGAGTAATCCCGATCGCCGTTCCCTGTATGATTTACAGATAGGTTACTCGCGCTGGAATGTCATCCAAACCATCCCCGATAGCGATGAACCCATAGCTAATCGTAGCGCCTATCTCGATCCGACCGATCGCCCCCTATCTTCGGGAGAGATTTTTGCTTTGTTTATCTTGGGACTGACTCTGCTCGGCTGCTTGTTACTGGCGGTGATTATTGCTATGCTTCGAGGAGAGAATGCCGTCACTGTAGCCCAATTATTTTTGATTTAGATGCGATGAAGATTCCCACTGCTGATACTCCCCTCTATAATCATCCCTTACCGGCGATCGAAGCATGGCTAGTTAAGTTAGGTTGTCGGAAAAATACCGAGAATATCCACTGTTGGACGGTGGAAAAACCGACATGGAAAGCGGAAATCTGCCTCGACATCGAAGAAATCACGGTTCGTTACTTTCGGGCAGCCAATGACGGCAGTGATATCAATCGCGCTTTTAAATACTCCCTTAGTCGCCAAGATATCGAATCGGCGGTTTTTTCTGGTCCCTAATCATTAGTCCAACTTTTGACTAAAAAGTGCCAGGGATTGGAGTGATCGGGGGGAGAATTCAGGGACTTTTTCCCTGAAAATTAGGTAATTGACCACCTGAAAATCGGTAAAACCCCACACCCCACACCCTACCCCGTTAAGACAGCGCCGGAGTTGGCAGCAGGGAGAGCTAGTCCGAGCATTTGTACTAAATTTTCCAAGACACGCTGTCAATCCAGTACACTTGTTCAGCTTGAAATCAAAGCTCCTCCACAACTGGAACCGCTGCCAGCAGTGCAACCGTAGCAATAGGAAGCGGTTTGTACCTCTGCAATTACATCTAAACTATCCGCTTGTAATAAATCCGGCAGGGTTAATTTTTGGCCTTGACTGGTGCAAGCGGCCCGATCCTCCATCTGATTAAAATCGCAGTCATAGATATTACCCAAATAATCAATGGAAAGCTGATTACGACACATCAAATGTTCGACAGTATCGCCATTAAAATAGTCTTCGAGGAATTGAAGATAGGGGTGATAGAGTTGCCGGTGTTCCAGATGGAAGCGTGTCCTTCCGACGGGTAGGTTAGTGATAGTAAATAGATTGTTAAAAGAAATATTAAAATGTTCTTGCAAGAACTTTTTGTAATCCCGTGTTAGGGATACCTGATCCGGTGTGAGAGAAAAATTATATGACTTAGGAATCTGGGGATTATAGACTAAATCCACCATCAAATTCGGCTCTTGAGCGTACCCGAGACGGTTTAACCATTGTAAAGCGGCGATTGATCGATCATAGACTCCCGGACCGCGCATTTTATCCACATTATCGGCAAGATAACAGGGTAAAGAAGCCACCACCCGCACCTGATGGCCAGCGCAATATTCAGGAATATCAGTAAATCCTTTCTCGAAATAAATAGTTAAATTCGAGCGCACAATTACCTCTTTTCCCGCTTTTCTAGAGGTTTCCACAATTGGCTTAAAACCGTAGAGCATTTCCGGAGCGCCGCCAGTCAGATCGACGGTTTTGATTTGGGGAAATCTTGCGATCAGTTCGATAATTTGTTCGCATACTTCTGGAGTCATTTCTTCGGAGCGAACCGGACTAGCTTCCACATGACAATGGCTACAAGCAAGGTTACATCTTTTTCCCAAATTAATTTGCAGAACCGAGATTTTTTGCTTAGTTAAAGGAGTTTTTAGTTTCTCAACAAAAGGAGTCATGGGAGAGTAAACAGTAAATAGTAATCAGTGACCAATCACTAATCAATGATAACTGATAACTGATAACTGATAACTCACATCTGATAACTGATAACTGATAACTGATAACTGATAACTGATAACTGATAACTGATAACTGATAACTGACCGATCAAACTTGTCTCGACCGTGCTTTTTTAACAGCAACCGCCCCCGTTATAGTGCCAAGTGGACTCGGTGATGAGGATATCTTGGGGAGAGAAGCGAGCTAAGTTGCCCGCAGTTTGATCACAGACGGCCAATTCCAAAACAAAACCGCCCCCAAAGGACGGTACTTCAAACCGAGAAGCTACGATGCCTCTCCTCATAGTTATCTTGATGTTAAGCTCAGTTAGCTATCCTTTTGTCGGCGTTTCATCGCCAGACCTAGGCCACCAACAGCAAGAATTCCAGCAACAGTCCCAGGTTCGGGAATAGCTACCTGGGTGAAGGTTTGTGAGAAACTCGTAAGGTTGGCGGAACCAGCAACAGTAGCAGAAATCCTGCGAGCTAGTAGGGAAAGATTGTTAGAGACCGAAAGCGTGTTTACTCCGGGTAACCCTGGAGAGCTATCGTCATTAGTCACAGGTAGGTTGGGGGGAATGCTTCCAGTGCCCGAAAACGTTGCACCATTTAATGTCACAGAACTCAATGTTCCCGTAGTGGGGCCCGAAACTGAAGCACCTGTTATGGCATCTATCTGTTGGACGATTGGGAGATTTCCAGCGGATGTGACCTGGAAACTGAAGTTGAGAGTAGCAGTCCGATTGTTGGTCGTGGTATTAGATATGCTCAGGGCGTTATTAAGAACAGTGTGACTGAGGGTAGAACTACCAAAACCAGGACCGAAAGTGCCGGTTGCACTCACTTGAATGTTGCTTGCGGGATTAGGAAGAAGACCCGTAGGATTTGTGGTAAAGTCGTCAAGAGTCCAGTTGCTGAACAGTTTCTCAACCGTGCCATCGCCGTTCTCATCAACTGAGATGAAAGCATCCTGATTGAAAAGCTCTGATAATAAGATCGATCCAGAAAGAAAGTTGCTGCCATCGAAATATTGTACTACGGCAGCCGCCTGTGCTGGTGCAGTGGCAAGGCCTAGGCCAGCGGCAACAGCCAGAGCAGCAGCACTAGGAATGGTGTATTTGCGTATTTTTGTCATCTTACAGAGACTCCTTAGGAAGATTAAAGGTTAGCGTATAGGCTACTCCCACGAGGATAACAGTAAATGTCTCATCTGTCAACACCTAATGGCCTATTTGTCAACCGACATTCCGCACATCTTCATATACCTCTATATATTTTTACATTCCCCAAGATGTTTTGACGAAAAACCTTCATTGTAGAAACTACTATTAAGAACATTTTCAATAATTGATTTGTTCTGAGAAAAAAATTTACAATTCTTCACCTTGACAAAAATCGATCATTGTAGCTATAATCCTTACTGGCAAAGGGTTTTCAGCAATATATTAGTAAAAGTTATCAATTGAATGTTAAGAAGTGCGGAAAGTGGGGTCAATGATCACGGGTGCATCTCATTTTTGTAAATCTAGCAAGTTGGGATTTTTACGGGCAAACTCTCGGCTAAAATCGGAAGTAATGCCCGATTTTATCCCTCAATCCCAGCTTTTGGGGGGTAGAACCCCCCCAACGGGTAGGGTTGATTCATTTAAATTAAGTACAGCTGATTTTGAGTCAATAAATTTGATCGAGGATTCTCAAGTTTATCTTTTTCTAATCAAAAGAGTTAGTGACAATAACTAATCTTTAATCTTCTGCCAATATTTATTATGAATAGATTGATAAAGCCTGTTCCCAAGCCACTAAAAGCCTATCTCTCTTGAAATTTTCTGAGAGTACATCCTGTTAATTTAGCTAATTTTTCTGCTTCTTACGTCGATAAAACTATCAGTTTTTCCCAACGTTCAGCTAACCACCTCTGTCCCTCTGTTATTG
>NZ_JACJQV010000244.1 GCF_014696875.1 Microcystis wesenbergii FACHB-1317
AATATTTATTGATTTCTCAGGAAAAATGTTATATTGAACATTTTCAAAAGGAAGGCGATCTTTGGTTGTTTACAGCTTATGAATCTGATAGGATAATTCATTTAAACTCTTTGGGAATTCAGATAGTGATCGCAGATGTTTACCATAAAATCATCTTGGAAAATAATTAAAATATAAGGAAAATAGTTAAGAGGTAAAATGATGACTTTGCAAGAAATGATCAAATCTTTTGAGAATTTATCAGAGGATGAACAGGAGTCATTGTTAGAGATTTTGTGTCAATATAGAGCAAAAGCAAGAGAAAGAGAAATTTTAGCTAATTTTAAGGAATTGAAAGAGGCGATCGCTGCTGGAACAGTCAAAAGGGGAACCGTAGAAGATTTGATTGCTGATTTGAATGAGGATTAACAATGGATCTAATATGGAGTGATGGGTTTAAGCGTTCGTTTAAGAAGCTAATCAAGAAAAATCCCCAGTTAAAACCTAAAATTTTCGATGTACTTAGAAAACTGGCAGAAGACCCATTTACACTGTCTTTAAAAACCCATAAGTTAAGTAGTAATTTAGAAGGGTTATGGTCTTGTACTGTAGCTTACGATTGTCGAATTATTTTTAGTTTTTCGGAAGATGAAGAATATTTAGAAGTTATCATCTTGTTAATTGATATTGGTAGTCACGATCAAGTGTATAGAAAATAGGCTAGACTAGACAGCGATCGCTGATATTGATCATAAGGTCATTTTTGAACATAGCTAAAATTGGATGGATTTGGGAAAACTGATTCTAATTTTCTGGATTTTATTACACAATAAAAAAGTTATCGTCGTTTTAAAAAGAGCGATAACTTGCACTACTTTCTTTGTTGTAGCTATGTTATGTGAGCTTATAGGGTTTTAACAAAAGGCTACCAACCCTGAGTCACTTGATTAGAATTGAGAAATAATTGACCTCTGTCAACAGTAGTAAAATTGCGATCTTCAATAACCCCAATAAGGTTTCCATCAAGACTAATCAGGGTATCAGCAGCACTACCTCCACTTATATTTATAGTCTGTAACTGAATACGAGAGGAGTAATAATCAATTCCATTAGCAAGTACAACCCAATCATAACGAATATCAAATTGTCTGAGAGTAGCATAGCCTGAACTCATATAAAAGCTAGTATTACCTGTGCCTAGTACATAGTAATCTGTACCACCGCCACCAAGTAAAACATCTAGATCAATATGTGCCTTTGTTCCTGCACCTCCAGAAGCACCTTGTAACCAGTCATTACCATTACCTCCAGTGAGGGTGTCATTACCATTTAAGCCAAAAAGCCGATCATTAGAGTTACTTCCGATTCGATTAATGAGATTGTTTCCTGATGTACCATAAAAGTCTGCCATAGTCTAAACTCCTTAATCATCAAAATTTTGTGAATGTTTATACCCAAAATTATCTAAGTCACTTTTAGGATTAACAAGCGGAAAAAGTCGGCAGAATTGCCGACTGACAGCCGGGTAAAAAGTCAGATGAGTCAGATTTTTGGCAAAATGTATTTTAAAATACAGAAAAATTAACGATTCAATACTATAGCTTGCGTTTAAACTTCAGCACTAGCTAACTCATTAATAAATTGTTTAATAATCGGCAAGGTGTTAAAAGCACAAGAATGTTCATCTTCTAGTTTCTCTAATAAATTTCTTCTCAGCAAAGACTGAATAGCTTTAAACAAACTAGAGGGATGTTCCGATAAATTTTGCAATAAGTTTTCTAAGGTAATATCTTGTTCTTCTTGACTGATAACCCTCATTACTTTTTGTTCTAATTTTGATAAAGATTTCCACTGCTTTAATAAAATATCTCCTAACTCATCTGGAATAATTTTATAATTCAAAAAAGAAGATGCTTGGTTATTAAATAGAGTCTTAATTGATTGAGTCGCTATTTTTAAATAAAGAGGATTTCCTCCATATTGATCAATCAATAATGACCATTTTTCATCCTCTTTTAAATTGGCCATTCTGAAAATTTCCTTAGCTGACTCTTGTAACCCCTCCAACTTAAGGAAATAGCTTGATTCGTCTTGAGTCAACGATTTCCTAATTATATCAGAGACAAAGATAACACAACTTTGATGTTCCAAATTAGTAGAATAATAAAGAAATTGTTCGCAATCTTCATAACCGGAGCGGTAAATTCCCGAAATTTGACCTTCTTGAAAAAGGGTTTCACCTTGATCTAAAATGAGGAGACATTTATGTTTTTGTAGATAGCTCAGTAATTTATAGTTTAAATTTTCTGGCTCATCTTCAAAGACTTTGTTATCATTAAAAAGCTGAAATAGAGCTAATTTAAGCTCTCTCCAAGAATTATAAAATGATAAATTGCGCCAAATGACACAATCAAAGTTATCTTTAATTTTCTCGACTAATTGAACGGTTAAGGTCGTTTTCCCAATTCCTTTGACTCCAGTAATTTCTATCAAATTATATTGCTGATTTAAAATAGCTTCTGCTAAAAGATTCACCTCATTTTCTCGTCCAAAACAAAATTTTAAAGCTGGCATTTGTGACAAATCACAAGGATTTGAAGATGAAGCAGAGGGATTCTGATCTTGATAAATTGCTATATTTACATCATTATAGTTATTAACTAAAATAGAATTTTGTAAAGAATTACTATGATGAGAGTGATCCAAATATAATTGATGTGAACCTTCGTGAAACTCCCAACTTTTTAATCGAGATTTAGCATTAGATTTCGTAATCTTTTTGTTCAAGTTATCTGACATAATTTTCCACAACTTAGAACCTTCATCTTTAATAGACCTCTTGCAAAAGTCTTAAGTCGATCCTTGTACAGCAACATTTTTGAAGATTATCAACTACTAATAAATAATTAACTGAAAGTCCCTCCCATTATTGTTTCTATCGTTTGTTTTCGGATTTATGCAAGAGGTCTAAAGTAACCATCGCTGTAACCAATCTCTTCAGCAATGGTAAAATAGCTTTTATCCATCATTGTCCCCAAAATAATCTGTTTTTGAATTAAATTTAAGTATTTACCCGTAGCCGTATAAACGATTTTTTCAACAAAGGCAAGAATCGGCAGGAAATCCATGCTCAGTTACTGTTCATTATATTTTTGGTTCCACTATACAATAAGATTACATTTTTGTGGAGTATCAGCAGAGGGATATGTTGTGGTTGGTGGAGGCAATAGTGCTGGTGGTGCTGAGGCATTTCGTTGGACACAAGCAACCGGGATGGTGAGACTGGGGGATTTATCGGGGGGTGGTTGGGGAATATTCATCGCACTCACTGCCTGTGGTGGTAAACTGAGATGGTCATTAATTCCGGTGTCAGCGACAAAATCTCAGGAAATTTTGGGTCGCGAAATTGAACGAAAAACCACTGGAATGATGACTTTCCCCTCGATTACCTTTCCCTAAATTATTCAGCAACACGCTCCATCGTGCCCCAAAACTTGCCGCGACATCATGGCCAATACGCAGGGTAAACAATCTGACGTTGGGGTTTTTCCGTTTTCGCTGTGAGGCTGTCTCTGCGCCGGTTGGCTCTGTTCCATGTTCGCCGGTTTCTGCATCAATTACAATCATCTGGCCAATATTGCCACCAGACTCGACACTTTGACGAATGCCGCTTTCGTGAAATTGTTTGGCTCGATATGCGACTTCTTCCACACTCCAAAAAATAGATTGCATAACAGTTGTGCCTGCTTTGAGTTTTTTTCCGGATTGTAGAGTAGGTGGCGAACCGACTCCCGTAAAACCTTGCGGGTAAAAACTTTGTCTGAAAGTTGCTGGCTTGTGGCCTTTTCTGTCGTCTTCCGGTGAGGGGAAAAGAAAACGGTGATCGGAAGGGGGTCATCGCTGGATGCGGCTTGGTCACTGTGCATAATTTAAACTTATGACAGCAAACAGAAATTCTTTTCTGTTTGCTCTTTACAAACCGTTATAAACTCTCTAAGATAGAAACATCATCAATCAATCGTACCTCGATAACTTAATAGGAATCATCAACCAATGACCACCACTCTACAACAGCGCGAGAGCGCTTCCCTGTGGGAGCAGTTCTGCCAGTGGATCACCAGCACCAACAACCGTCTTTATGTCGGTTGGTTCGGTGTGATCATGATCCCCACCCTGCTCACCGCCACCACCTGCTTCATCATCGCCTTTATCGCCGCTCCTCCTGTAGATATCGACGGTATTCGCGAGCCTGTAGCTGGTTCCCTACTCTACGGAAACAACATCATCTCTGGTGCTGTTGTTCCTTCTTCTAACGCGATTGGACTCCACTTCTACCC
>NZ_JACJQV010000245.1 GCF_014696875.1 Microcystis wesenbergii FACHB-1317
CCTCGAATGGAAATTTTTTCTTTCTTCCAGACATCGATAATTTTTTGGCGAAAATCTACGGAATAGGGTCTCATAGGAAGCTGGTAAGTTCTATTATTTGTCTATTTGCTTTCTATTGTACCTCATAGCTCCAAGAATTGCTATATTTAATATGTCAAGCATGACTAAAGGGGCTGACTTGTCTCCAGTTTTCCATGCACTTAATCTACGGTTCAAATCAGGCTTCACAGTCTCATATTGCTGTACAAAACTCTTGATTGTTCTAATATCGTTTTGTAATTGAGGTTTATAAGTCTGTGAAAATTTGGCAGTATGTTGCTTAATGATTGATGTACTTTCAGGCAAATTCTTATCTTCAGAAATTTTCCTTGCATAATTGTCAATTTGGTCAATTAGATTCTCGATCATTTTTTCTCCTTTTTGTTATTTTACGAGTGCTTCAGATATAGGTGAGTAAAAATAAGCCGAGATCATCTACAAAGTTTATGAACTCGGCTGGAGTATTACTTCCTAGACTTCAGATTTAGGCTGCTTTCGGTAGTTTATTTAGGGTATCAGTAAGGCTAACAAGGTTTCCATTCGCATCCTTCGGGGTTTCTACTGTCACACCTGTCATTTGATTTTGAATCGTCTCTATACTCTGATCCACTGCATCCCATTGACCGTATGCAGTATTGAGATAAGCTTGTACAGTAATGGGTAGCTGACTATATTTATCGGCATTTTCAAGAGATGAAGAAACTTGTCCCAGATTTTTACCGAGAAACGTCCAAGCATTATACATATTGTTGACCTCATTAGAAGCATTCTGCGCCAAGTTATTGAGCGGATCTAAAGATGATTTCAAACCGGTCAAAAAAGTAACACTATCCTTGAGTTGTTGTTTTTGTTGCAGTAAGTTGGATTTGGTTGAGATGAGGTTTGCAAGTACAATCGATGAAGCAGTCAGTCCCGCTGCACCAACAACAACAATAGCTACCCCAGCTGCTACCATAGGTGCTGATGTTCCTGCCGTGATAAAAGTTGCAATGGCACCAGTTGCTATTAGTAACCCCCCACCAATGATAGTTAGACCGCTGAGTGCTACTCCGACGGATGCTCCTGCAATTTTGCCATCAAGGTCAGATAATTGGTCATTAAGAGAAGCTAAAGCACCACCATCACCGTCTGTTCCTTGTATTAATGTCGTTGCTTGGGTTATTGCTGTATTGAAATTAGAGATATCCCCATTGAGTTTAGTTCTAAAATTGCCTATTTCATCGGCGACCTTCTTGGCACTAGCAGTCTTAAGATCAACATCATTTTTTAACTGATTAATAAGTGCTAAGGCATCAGTTCTTCCCTGAGTGCTACCATTCTTCCAATCATCCAGTCTTTGGATTATTAGGGGTTGAAAACCCTTAAATTGTTGGGAATAGGCACGAGTTTCACTGATGACACCAATAATCATCGGTTGAACAGTATTCAAATAGTAGCTGGCATTTCCTCTGGCAATGGTCAGATTACCATTAATATCTGGAAAGTTTTTTAAGGTATCTGTGTTAGGTATCACAAAACTGGGTTGTTGCATTATCTGGGTGCAATAACCTTGTACAACCAACCCAGATGATGCGGAAGCTTGAACTTTACTGTTTAGGTCTTGGATATCCGAGCTATCAGCCGTTGCTGCATTATGGATTAATCTTAGAGTAGTCATTGTTTCTCCTTGTTTGAAATACAAATTTTTAGTTGATATCGGTTTTAGGCGGCATTAGGGACTGTGGTGACATCCTCAATATCTTTTGTGGAAACATTGGTCAAAGTTTGTTCCACGTTTTTTACGCTGTCAGCTACAGAACTCCAAGCACTTGCAGCTAGATTAAGTGATGACTCCATATAAGCAACATCACTTAGGTCTGCCCCCACAATAATTTCCTTGAAATCTGCGATACCTTTTAGGGTAGTTGCCCATTCAGTGTTGAGATCATTGACACTTTCTTCAAGATGATTTACTGCTTCTATCAGGGGTTGGATTTGACCTTTCACATTCTGAAGGATAACAAAAGTTGCATTAAGCTGTGCCACTTCAATGTAGAGATTTGCCAGTTTTTTATTATTGCTTGCCAGTTGTTCTGATAATCCTGTTAGCCCAACCGCACCACTGGCAGTGAGTGCAATACCTGCCAGAATAACTGATGTTGCGGTCACATTTGCTGGCAGTGTCGCCAACGCCCCGACTCCGATAATAATAATACCGCCAGTCACAGCTAAGGCTGATATAACAACTCCTGCAATGTCACCCTTGATTGCTTCCTGAACTTCTTCAATTTCGCGCTTCTTCTTGCTTAATTCCCCAGTGTCAGTTCCAATTTCCTCATCTGCTTCATCCATTATTTTCTGGAGATTTTCAGCGTTTGTTTTGACGCGCTGCTGATAATCCTCAATATTTTCTGCGAGGTTACGGGCAAAAGTCAGTTGTCTTCGTGCATCAATTTCCAACTGGGTTAGCAGAGCGATGATCTGTTTTTTTGCCTCCTCACGGGTAGATTCGTTTACGAACTTTGGGAGCAGATCAATAATACTCTTGGAAAAGGTTGAATATTGTGTTGCATATCCGTTAATTCCTGAAATTGCGCCTATAAGGGAAGGGGTTATTGTATTTAGATATAGCGTTTCTGATTCACAAGAGGTACATTCCCGATCCTGAACAGCTTAATCAGCAAAGGTTTAAGTGTGCCGCACAGATGCGAGAACCGCTATAATTATTCCCATTATGTTTAGCTTCCTTTTCTTCCTGATTTAAGTTGTTGATGATTGATTTTATCTTTTCGCTTTCAGTATCACTAACAACAAAATCTGCCTGCCGTAGAACAAGCGAGGAATATATTTGGGTTGTCACCATGGCAGTGCTAATTTTAGACAACCCTTCAGTCATTCCCGTCGGAGCAATGGGATTTCTCCGTGGTTGTGTAAGGGTTAATACATTGTTAACCGTCATCATCATTAGAAGTCTCCTTTATTTAGTGATTGACTTAGTTATTGGACTTTGAACAAAATTAATTTTTCTGTTCTTTGTCCTTACACCCCTAAAACACTCTCAAAAATCCATTTCTGAATTTTTCGAGTTAGCCATAATGCCTTAAGCAAAATGCCTTGTCTTTGGGGTTAAAAGTGATTTGTTTAATCACCTTTGATACCAGAATAAGTTTTATTTGGGGTAATGGCAATCTCTAAAGTTAATACTTTTCTAATAGGTTTTTTTGAGCAGAATATTAACTTTTATATTAGATTTATATTAGATTTGTATTAGATTTAAAGGGTCACTTTATGGTATGACTCCCTCATCCCTGAAAGCAGAACTAATGAATTAATCTGGCGACTAAAATCATCAAAACCCTTTTAGACTCTGACTTGTAGCGGTTTTAGGGGATGAAAAGAAGGCAGCAAAAAAGCGATCGCAATTCTTGAAAACAGACAGCGATCGCCTTCTTCCTTGAATAAAGAGATGCTATGATTAGATGATGAGTATTACTGTTTAAACAAGTATCATTCTCATGGCACAATCAATTTACGAAGGAACTTGGGAAGAAATTGCCGCCTATGCTTCTGAACTAAAAGGGCGAAGAGTTAGGCTAACTGTACTTGATTCTGTATCAGACGAAGAAAAGATACCCTCTAGTAACTCCCTCGCTGAAGTCCTTAAGGGAAAAGTGGGTATCATTGAAGGGGTTTCCCCAGACCTTTCTACCCACACAGGAGAAAAATTTGCCGATTTAATGCAGGAAAAACAGCTAAAAAGAGGGGACTTGTCTTGATTTTGTGTGATGCTTCTGCGCTTATTGCCTTACTAAGTCGAAGCGACAATAACCATCAACGCTGTGTTGCTGTTTTACCCTTTTTACAACCTCCTCTGATGACCACATGGCCATGCTTTGTCGAAGGGATGTATTTACTGGGAAGGGATGTGGGTTGGCTCGGACAAAAGGCTTTATGGAGTTATTTAGAAAATCAAGATTTATCATTATATTCTTTTGAATCATCAGACATTCAAAGAATGCGTTTCTTGATGGAACAATATCGAGATGTACCAATGGATTTAGCAGATGCTTCCTTAGTAGCGGCAGCAGAAGCTCTTAATCAAAGGCTGATTTTTACTTTAGATACAGATTTCTATATCTACCGATTTCAAGGCAAGCTATCTTTTGAAGTTATTCCTTAACCTAAAATTAATAAAGAGGTTTGTTGATTGGGTTATCTGGCTCATCCTGAGAATATCCATGGATTAAGATATTCGTATTGAGAAAAATCCTATCGGACATTAGCATCTTCTACACAAATATACTTACCTTCCCACTCAGAGGAATATTCAGGGGGAATGACAACTGTACCATGATGGAGAATCGTCTTAAATTCAATTGCTTCCATTCGTTAAGCTTTATAAAGTGTCATATCAAGTTTAACCCAATCAATTGATTGGTAGCGTTTTCAGAGAATGAAAAGAAAGCATAAAAAAGCGATCGCAATTCTTGAAAACAGACAGCGATCGCCTTCTTCCTTGAATAAAGAGATGCTATTATTGGATGATGAGTATAACCTTCCAATTAGTTCTGGCTTTACTTTCCCGTGGGCAAGTCAAAATATCAGCCCATGGCTACGATGAACTAGCAAATGACGGTATTCTGGTAAGGGATGTGATAACAGGTATTAGAGAAGCTGTCATTCTCGAAGATTACCCGGAATATCCTAAAGGGCGTTGTGTGCTAGTCTTACAGAAAGATAGTCAGGGTAAACCCGTTCATGTGGTTTGGGGTATAGCCAAGAATACCGAATCGCCTGCTGTTCTAGTCACTGCCTATAGACCTGATCCAGCACGTTGGTCAAGTGATTTTACAAGGAGAAAACCATGACAAAAAAGCCTCACATTAAACTCATCCACATTGGAGAGTACATGGCTGAAGTGGAAGTCGAACTGATTGAGACTCCCGAAGGATGGTCGCCCTATTTATCATTAGAAGACGCTCAAAAATTAGATGATGTCCGGGAAGCCCTTCGTCAAGGTGATCTACAAAAAGCTTCCAATTTAGCACATCTTTACAAAATTACCCCTCTTACCGTTTAACTAAACTTTGACAAGAAAAAATTAAAAAGCGATCGCTATTCCTCAGAACAACACAGCGATCGCCTAACTTTTAACTATCACAAGCAACATTATTGGAGGGCTGATAATTCTTCCCGAAGAATACGACGTAAATCGGACTGAGTGAGCGATCGCTCAGAAGGAGATTGGATATATTGTTTTAAAGCCTCATTAATTAGGGTTTGATAACCCATTCCTGCGGTTTCAGCCTGTTCTCGAAAATAAGCTAGAATCTCATCATCTAGATAAATGGTAATGTGTGTTTTTCCCTGAGAGGAAATGAGCGCCCCTCGTTTTCCTTTAGAAAAATCATATTCCTTTCTCATAAGTTTTTCTCTCTTGTTTTGTAGCACGACGAGCAGAAATCAAGCGAATGACTTCACCCCGCAAAGTATCACACGAATCGCCTTACCTTCCCACTTAGAGGAATATTCAGGGGGAATGACAACTGTGCCATGATGAAGAATCATTTTAAATTCAATCGCTTCCATTCGTTAAGTTTAATAAAGTGTTGTATCAAGTTTAACCCAATCAATCCATGGAGTTTTAGGGGATGAAAAGAAAGCCGCAAAAAAGCGATCGCTTTTTCCCAATCAAATATAATTTAGGTAGAAAATTGCCAAAAAACCTCTATGCTCAACGGGTACAAAATTATTGATGCTGATTCCCATGTCATTGAACCCCCCGCAATGTGGGGCCAATACCTAGAACCTAAATTTAGGGAATTTGCTCCTTCTGCTGACATGAAAATCAAAGGAGAACCGATTAGTCAAAAAATCTCCCCACAAGTCCAAGCAGAAGGGAATAAGCAGATGAGGCAAGCTCATCCCCACGCTTATCTCAATCGCTATAATCCGGAATCCCATGTTCAAGCAATGGTACAAATGGGGGTAGATAGGGCCTTTATTTATCCTACCTATGGACTGTGGTTATTTGCCATTGATAGCCTACCTGCCGAAGTGATGGGGGCTTTTGTCCGTGCCTACAATACATGGTTATATGAAGAATATTGTAGCTATGACCCGGCTAGACTGAAAGGAGTGGCTGCAGTCAATCAACATGATCCCGAAGATATGGTCAAAGAGCTACACCGCATGGCAAACTTGGGCTGGAAGGCGGTTTTTTTGCGCCCTAACCCCGTTAAAGGCAGAATTTTGAGCGATCCAGCCTATGAACCCTTTTGGGCGGCCTGCGAGGATTTGGACATGGCTGTAGGAATTCATGAAGGCACTCATAGCCGCTTACCCACCACCGGCGCAGAGCGGTTTAATAGTCGGTTTGCGCTTCATGCTTGTTCTCACCCCATGGAACAAATGATGGCACTGTTAGCCTTAATTGAAGGGGGGGTGTTAGAACGTCATCGGAGGCTGAGGGTGGCGTTTCTAGAGTCCGGGTGTGGTTGGCTTCCCTATTGGTTATGGAAGCTGGACGAGGAGTATAAAAATTTACATTGGGAAGTCCAAGATCGGGTAAAATTATTACCATCGGAGTATTTTCGCCGTCAGTGTTACATTGCAGTGGAACCCTCTGAACCCTGTTTGGCTCAGGTCATTGATTTTATCGGTTCTGATAACTTAATCTTCGGGTCTGATTATCCTCACATGGATCATCAGGCTGATGGGGTAAAAAAAGTTATAGGACTTGAAGACAACTTATCTGAGGAGATAGTTAAAAAAATCGTTTGGGAAAATCCTCAGCGATTTTATTGTTCAATTTAATTTCTCAAAAAGGAAGCACACTTATGTTTGAAACTCGTAGCTTATTCTACAAGGCAGAAAAAGTTAATGAAGCCGCTAATAAAATAGAAGGGGAATGCCCACACATTTGTTTTTTACAGCGTCTTTATCAACAGTCAAAACAAGTTTCTCAAATTATTGCTTATATTTGGCGATGGGCTGATGAAAATAACGAGAAATACGCCGAGCAAAAGAGAGTGGCCAATCTCTTAAGGACTTATTTTGAACATCCGACCTCAGACCAAGGAAAGAATGCTGATCACCTCAGAAAACTGTTTGGAGCTGATCCCACCCAACCACTAGAAACCGTTGATGAATCTGATCCAGCTTATTTACTGAAACAAGTCTTCTTTCCGCAAGGTAAGGCACCCGATGAATATATTTTTCCAATCTTTGATAAATATGAACTGGGAGAGCAAAACCCAAGCTTGGGTTACTTATTTGAAGTGACGTATAGTAGCTTTATTGGTCAAATATTGGATGCAGATAACAATGCACCAGAGTTGTTTAAAATGATTATTCCCTATCCACCTGAGCCGTCATGGGGAAATGCCACTTTAAATGCAGATGATTTGTCCGACTGGATATCAAACCGGACAAGAGGGGAGTATTTTTCCACAAATCCTTATATTCCGACAACTTGTTCCTAGAAGCCTTACAAACTAAGTAGGGAGGCACAATTATTTGTAGGATGGGTTAGCGGTAGCGTAACATAATCGGGGGTTGGGTTTCATGCTTCAACCCAACCTACGTTCATCTTATATTTAATTCCACCCACCTACTTAATTGAACAAAAATAAGAATTGCTCGCCTCACCTCAAGGGTGAGGATTTTATCGTTAAATTAGTCAAAAAATGATTATTAAAGATCCTCAGAACCTTTTATCCGATCTGACAATAAATACTTCTATCTTTTCAGATAGAATTCTTGAGATTCCCTCCCATAATATTCCTTTGCATCCTCATAGTATCAAAAAATTGCTAATGACTGCTAAGGATAAATATGCGGTTGTTGTCTTTCAGCCAACTTTACCCATTCTTTCAGATTTGGGTTTGCCTAGTTATCCTATACTAGCGTATTTATATCCCCAAGAATTAAGTGATATTTGGCATCAATTACAACCCCACATAGAGACATTCCTAACAAGCAAAACTATTCAACCTCAGCCTATTCCATTAGTTTTACTATCGGCAATAGATAGAGATGAGCAGTTACATTATTTTAGTTGTCATTATGGAAAAGCGATCGCACCTTCTTATGTCAGAGTTGTTGTTGGTAACACTTGTAATCTTAAGTGTGTTATGTGTCCCTATCATAGTTCTTCGATAAAGTCTAATCATACTACAGATTTTTTTCAAAAGAAAAAAGTCATGTCTTGGGAGATGATGGAGAAACTAGCAGCAGACTGTGGAAAAGCAGCAACTACCATTGTAATAGGTAGTGTTGAAGAACCATTGCTTCATCCTAAACTTATAGACTTTATTCAACTTTGCCGACAGCAAGGTGTTCCAAAAGTTCATCTAACTACTAATGGTCAACTTCTGAATAAAACTTATATTAAAGCTCTGTTAAAATCGGGTTTAACCAGTATTGATATTAGTCTTGATGCGGCGACTCCAGAGACTTATTTAAGAATTCGAGGTGGAGATTTAAGCCAGGTCGAATCCAATACAATTGATCTGTTAAGAATTAGAGATCAGTTGGGTATTGACTGCGAAATTAGAACCTCTTTTGTCAGAAATTACAATGTTAATCTTGAGGAAGAAGAAGCATTTTTAAATCGTTGGTTATCAAAAGTTAATAGTGTTTTTATCCTTAATATTGCTGAATATCAAGAAAATAATATGCGACTAAAAAAACACAATCAAGGGGTACAAAAATCCCTCCAATATTATCAACAAAAAGCGCAAGGGCGCTGGACTTGTTTATTCCCTTTTCTGGAAATGGCAGTTTTACCCAATGGCAAAATCTACTACTGTATAGAAACCTTATTTAGACTAGGTTTTGATCAAGAGATTGAAAGTTTAGGGGATTATAATCAACAAACTTTACAAGATATTTGGTCGGGAGAGTTATTCCAGCAACTACGACAAGATTTAATTCTTAATCAATTAGAAAAAAGAAGAGCTTGTCAAGACTGTGAGATGTGGAAATCGCAAATAATTGATCAAGAACTAAAAGATGGATACTCAGTGCTAACCACAACGGTGACAGAAATTTATTCTCAAGTCTGATCTAAGAGTTTAATGGACATTTTTCCGCTCAAATGGTAGAAAATAAGTAAAAACGTTATTAAAAAGTGAGTTATGAAAGATTATCAACTAATCACAAAAATTTATGAAAGTTCTAGTTCTCTAGTCTATCGAGGTATTTTTAAGGCAAATGCTCAACCGATTATTCTTAAAATTCTTAAAGAGAATTATCCAACTCCTTCAGAGATTACCCGTTATCGACAGGAATATGAAATTATCCGTTCTTTGAACATAGACAGTGTTGTTAAAGCTTATGATTTACAGCGACACTATAATAGTTTGATAATGTTTTTAGAAGATTTTGGAGGTCGATCTTTAGAGTTATTACTATCTCAAGATAAGTTAAATTTGGAAAACTTTCTCTTGATTGCTATTAAAATAACTGAGGGGTTAGCTGCTATTCATCAGGCTAATATTATTCACAAAGACATTAACCCATCTAATATTGTCTATAACCCTGAAAGCGAACAACTGAAAATCATTGATTTTGGTATTTCCACCCGTTTATCCCAAGAATTTTTCACAGCTTGTCCTCCTAACCAATTAGAAGGGACTTTAGCTTATATTGCCCCAGAACAAACAGGGAGAATGAACCGAGGTCTAGATTACCGTAGTGATTTTTATTCCCTTGGAGTTACTTTATATGAACTTTTAACCAATCAATTGCCCTTTGAAACCACCGATCCTATGGAGTTAGTTCATTGTCATATTGCCCAACAACCTTTACCTGTTCATCAACTCATTCCAGAGATTCCCTTAACTCTCTCTAATATCATTAACAAACTGCTCGCAAAAACCCCAGAAAAAAGATATCAAACTGCCTTGGGTATTAAAGCTGACTTAGAAATCTGTCTTCACCAATTAAGGACGTTAGGACAGATTGCTCAGTTTTCTTTAGGTGGTCAGGATCTGACTGAGAAATTTCAGATTTCTCAAAAAATATATGGTCGAAAACGGGAAGTTACTCAACTTTTGAAGGCTTTTGATCGGGTTAGCCAAGGAACCACTGAAATGATCCTCATTTCTGGCTATTCAGGGATTGGGAAATCAGCTTTAGTTCATGAAATTTACCAACAAGTTACATATAAACAAGGGCGATTAATTAGAGGAAAATTTGATCAATTACAAAGAGATACTCCCTATTCAGCTATTTCTCAAGCCTTTCAAATCTTAATCCGTCAACTTCTAGGTGAGCCAGAAAATATCCTGCAAGCTTGGAAAGAGAAAATTTTGGAAGCATTGGGTAAGAACAGTCAAATTATTATCGATGTTATTCCCGAAGTTGAAAAAATTATTGGCAAACAGCAACCTGTTGAACTATTAGGAGGAAGTGAAAGTCAAAATAGATTTCATTTATTTTTTAAACGATTTGTCAATGTTTTTTCTCAAAAAGAAAATCCATTAGTGATATTTATCGATGATTTACAATGGGCAGATTTACCCTCTTTAAACTTAATTGAACAATTAATATCAGATTCTGACATTAAATATTTTCTGATAATTGGAGCCTATCGAGATAATGAAGTTAGTTCGATTCATCCTTTAATGAATACTTTAGAGAAAATTCAGCAATCACAAGTTTCTGTATCGAAAATTACTCTTGCTCCTTTGCAGATGAAGCACATTAATCAATTAATTGCTGATACCTTAAGTTGTTCGATAGAAGTTACTATGCCTTTGGCAGATTTGGTGACACAGAAAACAGGTGGAAACCCCTTTTTTATCGCTCAGTTTCTCTATTCTTTATACCAAGATGGTTTCATAATATTTAATCCTTCCTCTACTAAATTGGAAAATAATAAGCAAAGTTATTGGCAATGGGATCTTACCGAAATTAAAAGTCTATCAATTACCGATAATGTCGTTGATTTAATGACCCATAAAATAAAAAAAATAGCTCAAAAAACTCAAAATATTCTAAAATTAGCCGCTTGTATTGGTAATCAATTTAGTCTAGAAGCTCTTTCTATTGTAAATAATACATCTCAACATATTACGGCTCAACAACTACAATTAGCCCTTGATAAAGGGTTAGTAATACCATTAGATAATAACTATAAACTAGCTCTACTCTGGGATTCAAAAGAATTATCGAGGCAACTCTTAGAAACTGAAACTTTGGGTGGGTATTCTAACTATGTTTCCTATAAATTTTTACACGACAGAGTACAGCAAGCAGTTTATTCTTTAATTCCAGAGGAAGAAAAGAAAAGGACTCATCTACAAATTGGTCGCCTACTGCTAAAAAACATTACAGACGATGAATTATTAAACAATATTTTTGAAATTGTTAATCAACTTAATGAAGGTTCTGAGCTAATTACTGAGCAACAAGAAAAAGATAATTTGGCAGAATTAAATCTTAAAGCTGCTAAAAAAGCTAAAGCATCAACTGCTTATGAAACAGCATTAAAGTATTTAGATTCTGGTCTCATTTTATTAACAACTAATAGTTGGAGTGAGCAGTATCAATTGACTTTAGAACTTCATGAAGAAAAATTACATTCTCTCTTTCTTAATACAGAATTTCAGCAAATTTTATTTTATTCAAATATCATTATTAACCAAGCTAAATCGATCTTAGATAAAGTCAAAACATATCAGATAAAGATTGAATTTTATTATGCAAATTTTCAACCTGATCAGGCGATTGATACCGCTTTAAAAACCTTGAAAGAACTGGGAATTTTAATTTATAGAAGAAATGGCAAAAGTAATATTAATCAAAGCATTAATAAGTCCTTAAATTTAATTCTACAAAAAAGGAAAATTGACGATTTAGAAAGCCTTCCTGTTATGACTGATCCCTATAAGCTTAAAGCCATTCAAATCTTACAACAAATAATGTCTTCGACGGCAACTACTGATCCCCTATTACATATAAAAATAATCCTCAAACAGATTGATTTATTTATCAACCATGGAAATTCTCCTGAATCAGCAGCAACATATAGCTACTATGGAATGATATTATGTGGCTCTATCAATAATTATAATTTAGGATATGAATTTGGTAAATTAGCCCTTAAATTGCTCGATAAATATAATATTCGTCAAGTACAAGCTCTTATTATACAGACACATTATGGATGTATATATCACTGGAAAGAGTATCTGAGAAATAAAGAGATCGATAACGAGTTACTAAAGAGTTTTCAAATCGGTTTAGATGTAGGGGATAACCAGTTTGCCTCTTATGTAGCTATAGACTATTGTATTTATAGACTGTTGGGAGGTTATCATTTGGAAGAAGTTGAACAGGAATATATCAAGTATAATCGAGTTATTAAAAAACTCAAGCAAACTTTTTCCTCTTTTTACCAAGAAATTTCTTATAATATAGTCAATAATTTACAAAAAAGCTTAAAAAAAGAAATTGCTTTATTTGTCGGTAAATCCCCTGAAGAAGAAAATGCAGTTTTAGACCAATTAAATCAGACTAACAATGAATGGTTACTTTTTCTGATTTACTTTGCTAAACTATTATTATTTTATCTTCTTAAGATTTACAAGTCGGCAGTTACTTATGGAGAAAGAGGACTTCAATATATTTCAAACCCAACTATAAACTCATTTTTGATTTCTCCTCAACATAATTTCTATTCATCTTTGAGTTTTCTAGCTTATTATCATGACACAGAGCAAAATGAGCAAAGAAAATTACTACAACAAGTAGATAACAATCAGAAAAATATGGCAAAATGGGCAAGTCATTGTCCAGCAAATTTTCAACATAAATATGATTTAGTCGAAGCAGAAAAAGCGAGAGTCTTAGGTCAAAATTGGGAAGCTCAAGAATTTTATGAAAAAGCCATTCAAGGAGCAAAAAAATACGAATTTATCCATGAAGAGGCTTTAGCTTATGAACGTGCCTCTGAATTTTATTTTACTTTAGGTAGAGAAGAAATCGGGAAATTATACCTCAGAAATGCCTATCATTGTTACATTCGTTGGGGTGCAAAGGCCAAAGTTAAACAATTAGAAGAAGAATACCCTCAATATTTATTAGGTATCAGCAATGAAAACAAATCTAAAGGACTGAGTACCACTATTTCAACTACTGGTAATGATGGAGCAGTTCTTGATTTAACCACTATTCTCAAAGCCTCACAAGCAATTTCTGGAGAAATTAAACTGGAAAATCTCCTAACAAATTTAATGAAAATTGTCATTGAAAATGCAGGAGCGCAGAAAGGTTGTCTGATTTTAGAACAGGAAGGAAATTGGGTCATTGAAGCTCAAGGAACAATTGATCAAGAAACTATTAATATCTTACAATCAATTCCCATAGAATCTATCGACCATGATAACTCAATTCCCATTTTACCCACTAGCATTATTAATTATGTCGCTCGTACAAAAGAAACTATCGTTTTAAACGATGCCACTTCATCAGGTCAATTTACTAATGATTATTATATTGTGGCTCAAAAAACTAAATCCATTCTTTGTACTCCTTTACTCAATCAAGGTCAATTAAAAGGAATTGTTTATTTAGAAAATAATTTAACAACAGGCGCATTTACCTCAGAAAGAGTTGAACTATTAAATATTCTAGCAGCTCAAGCTGCTATCTCTATTGATAACTCAAGACTCTATCAAACCTTAGAACAAAGAGTAGAAGAACGGACAAAAGAACTCACAAACACTTTAGAGGTACTGAAAGCAACTCAAGCAGAACTTATCTTTGAAAATGACCTGCTTAAAAGTGCTGAACAACCTCCCAAATTTGTCTATCAAGTGGGGGGCAGTTTACCGATGGATGCGCCGAATTATGTCGTTCGACAAGCTGATCGCAATCTTTATAAAGCTCTCAAACAAGGTCTATTTTGCTATGTTTTAAATGCACGTCAAATGGGAAAATCTAGCTTAATGGTACGGATGATGAGCCAATTACAAAAGGAGGGAATTAGATGTGCAGTAATTGACTTAACTCGGCTAGGAACAGACAATATTACCCCCGAACAATGGTATAAAGGATTAGCCGTTGATCTGCTCCGCAGTTTTGGATTAATCAAAGAATTGAAAACTTTTAAAGCTTGGTGGAGTGAACAATTAGACCTGCCTCCTGTACAACGATTAGGACAATTTATAGAAAATTTTCTTCTAGTTAATGACGATTTTGATCAGCGGCAATCTAGACAATCGACTGTTATATTTATTGATGAAATTGATAGCATTTTAGGGTTAAAATTTGATGTCTCTGACTTTTTTGCTTTAATTCGTTCTTTTTATAATCAGAGAGCGATTCAACCTCAATTTCAAGAGCTAACTTTTGCCTTTTTTGGTGCTACCACACCTTCAGCTTTAATTACTGACCCCCAGAAAACACCTTTTAATATTGGTAACGCTATTGAATTAGCAAGTTTTAAAGAACACGAAGCTCAACCTTTATTATATGGGTTAACAGAAAAAGTCAGTAATCTTCAGACCATGCTCAAACAAGTCTTAAGCTGGACGGGAGGGCAACCTTTCTTAACTCAAAAACTCTGTCAACTGATGCGGGATAGTGAGCAACCAATCCCCTCTAATCAAGAAGAACAATGGTTAGCCAACTTAGTAGCAGAAAAAATTATTCAAGATTGGGAGATGCAGGATCAACCCGAACATTTAAAAACCATTCAAGATCGCCTTCTTCAAAGTCCAAACCGACCCCAGTTATTAACCTTGTATCGACAAATCCTCCATCAAGAACCAATACAGATTGATAACAATCCCTATTTACCTGAGTTATTTTTATCTGGATTAGTGGTAAAGCGTCACGGGAAAATGGACGTTCATAATCGGATTTATCAGACGATATTTAATAATGATTGGCTTGAGCGATCGCTATCTTAATACCATGGTTCAAAAATTTATTTATACTGAACCAGTATATTGGCTTATAAAGTACTTTTGATACAACTGACAGCTGACAATTGCTTGATTTTCTCTGAGTTTAATTAAACCCATACTATTAAGTTTGTAAGCAATAATTGGATCGACTATCATTGGTTGATTCCCTTGACAAATCTGTTGAAAAATACCGGCAAGTTCGGGTTGTTTTTGTAAAGTGACCCAGTGCAGCTGTAAATGAGAGGAATAAATTCCCGTTGATGTAGTTGCTGATTTGATTAAATCTGGCATCGTGATTTGCTCTTGGCTAAGATGATAAATCGCTAAATGAATCAAGGCAGGATGTCCCCCCACTAAGTCGATCAACTGTTGAATTTCGTTGGTTGCTAATTCATTTAATTGATATTTTTTTGCCAATTCTGCCACTTGTTCTTGACCAAAACCCTGTAACTCTATGGGTAATCCCACATTAAAAGGAGACTGTTCTAATCGCAGAGAAACATAAGATTCTGTGGATTGAACAATAATTAAACGTAATTTCTGCCACAGGGGAGATCGCTTAGATTCTTCATAACAAGCTCGGATTAAAGGTAAAAAATCTTCTGCTACTTTCGGATGTTCAAAGACTCGATGCACTTCGTCTAAAGCCAATACCAGTGGCTGTTTTATCTCTCGTAAAATATACTCTTCAAAATAAATTGTCCAACTCATTTTAATTCCTATATCTTCATCCCAATAATCATCTAATTTGGCTTCTAAATTCAACTGCCGAGCGCAATTACGGCAGATCCAGCGTAAGAACTTGTTAAAATTTGCTATGATGTCTTGGTCTGCTTTTTGTAAATCTAAACTAACAATTTGATAACCGAATTGCTGTTGACAAGCCTCTAAAATTGTTAATAATAAAGACGTTTTTCCCCATTTTTTGGGAGCTTTAATGCGAACTAACGACCCAGATCGGCCGATTTCCTCGATAATTTTTGCTTCAAGGTTTGTTCGTTTTAGATAATAATAAGAATTATAGGGAACAGGAGCATCGGGGTATTCTGGACGCTCATTCTGGGGATATTCATTACCGCAATACTGAAGCGATGTGGAGTTGGTAAAATGAGATTGTAGTCTAGATAAAAAATTTTTCTTATTGATCGGTTCTCCGATCAGTTGCGAGACTCTATCATAGAGTCCTGGGGCAACTACATTGGCAAGATAGCCGCTACTATAACCGTTTTCTTGGGCAATTTCTTGATAGTTCTTTTTCTGCCAAAGTCCTCGCAATAATAATTGTTCTGTGTCATTGAGACAGCGATTCTCAAGCTTGAGCAGTTGCCGATTAAGAATCTCTTGGATTTCCTCGAATTTCATTATTTTTATCTAAGGTAAGAAGATTTGAAGAAATAGATTATTTGATTTTCCAGTTCCGTTGCAGCCAGAAATATTAGACCTCCTGCAAAAATAGGAACTGATTATGTAAAATAAAGTAAAACACTCAGAAAAACAATGACTTACGAAAAAGTAAAAAATTTGAATCCAGAAGAGTTTAAACGCTTTT
>NZ_JACJQV010000246.1 GCF_014696875.1 Microcystis wesenbergii FACHB-1317
AAGACTTAATAGAAGGGATTGAATTGGCTATGTTAGAAGTTACTCAAAAAGATATTCGCAATTGGTTTACTCACTGTTGCTACTGTACCTCATAAGTCAGAGAATTGCTATAAGTTAATAAGGTATTTGGCGAGATTCCTGCTAACTGACAAATTTTTTGGTGCGGTATCTTTTGACTCTTTAACCAAAGAACTTCCATCTTCAGTTGAACCCGGGGATGGGGATGATGAAATCTTTCATAATACAGTGAGTTCTTTTGGGAGCATCTCACTTACGCGATAAGTAATTATACTTAGCCTAAAAGCCACTCTTAATCGTGTCTTGGAACGAAATAGAGGCTTTTAAAGACTGCGTACATGGAGAATTAAAACAAGAATTACCCTCGAAAAGCCTATTTTTCCACTAAGTATTTATGCTCATTGCAAAGGTGAGATGCTCCCGTTCTTTGTTCTTTTCTTCTTCCGTGAATTCTAGGTTAATCATGTTTTTAATGAGTGCTTTGCTGCTTTGGTGCTTTGCTTCTAAATAGCTCTTCGGTAATTGTTATGCAAATAATTAACTTAAAATAAAATTCGATGAGAGTACTTACGCTCAAAAATAGCTGAAATTCATACAGGGAAAGACTTAAAGCACAAACTGGTTAATACCAAAAGATAGACAATTGAGTTAAAATTTGATATAATAGCCAAAAACCAGAGTATTTTACTTATGATACTTGACAAATTTTTGAACCTAGAAGGAACCTCTATCCTCTATTGGGAGCATCTCACCTTTGTAACCCCTAAATCAGGTTTTTATGTCAAGCTATTTTGAAAGCCTTGCTAGAAACCAGCTTTAGGGATAAGTATACTTACTCACTTGCATAAATGAGATGCTCCCTCGGTTTTACTACTGGAGCAGGAGCGGGGATGGGAAAAGAACCTAATTATGTAATTAAGCTAAACGGCTTTTACTTCGGATCACCGATATAGACTCCAAAAGGGTTATAGCTATTGGATCATGCAGGTTAAGCGCCGTTTAGCTTAACTGAAATCAGTTTACTTGCACGACTGATGGGTTTTTTTCAATTGGCGCAATTATAACCAGGCATTATAGCATCTATCAGAATTTTCAATGCGTTTACCCTATGTTTTCTGGTAGAATGTCAGTGGTTCTTTTTTGGCTCTGACTTGTCATTGTGATAATCAGACCCTACCTGATGAGCCTTCCTTTGTCAAATCTTAAGGCTGATATGTTTCATTTTTGAATTGGCTATCAAATATCTTCTTCCAGCATTTGCTGATTTTTTTTCCTAATCACTCAATTAACTTGATTGAGGTTTACCTACTTACCCAATCTGTAAACATTTACTACAGATAGGTCGAGAAAACATTGATTCCACAGGAGTTAATCTCCACTTATTTTAAAAACTTTAATTATTGGGTAACTATAAGGATGTTAAAAAACATACTAAACTTAAATAAAGAAAAATATTTTGACATTATTATCCTATTATTGGCAGGATTTTGGGGAGGTATATATGCAATTTATTTGCTGAAAAATGATATTAATCCAACCCAAATGGAATGGTTGTTTAATTCGGAAGATAAAGCCCAATCAATTATCGGTTGGTTATATTTTAAAAATGATAATTGGCATTGGCCGATAACCTTCACTGACAGCTTGGCTTATCCCACGGGAAGCTCGATTGCTTATACGGATTCTCTGCCTATATTTGCTGTATTCTTTAAGATTTTTTCTCCTTTCTTTGCTGATAATTTCCAGTATTTTGGGCTGGTGATCCTATTAAATATTGTCTTACAATTTTTCTGGGGAGCTAAACTAGGAGCTTTGTTTTCCCGGGGCAGTTTATTTTGTGCCATGGGAGCAGGTTTATTATTTATGCTTGCTCCTCCACTGGTGTGGAGATTGCACGGTCATCTCGCTTTAACCAGTCATTGGTTAATATTGGCTTCGCTATGGACTTATTTTCAGCTTGTCAATATTGGCAATAACAAGAATATCATTAAAATAGTAATATTTCAAGCTATACTTTTATTGTTTAGTGCTGGAATTCATCCCTATTTATCAGTTATGGTTCTGTTGATTGTAATCAGTAGCCATATACAAACATTTTGTTTGCAGAGAATTACCATGACTAAATTAGTAATTTTAGTTTTTTCGTTTTTAATATTACTAATTTTTGGATGGTATTTTTTTGGCTATTTTATGACAGACGGATCAGAAGGCGGCTCCTATGGTTTTTATTCTCTGAATTTGAATGCTCTTTTTAATCCGATAGATGAATATTCCCGTTTTGTCAAACCAATGCCAGTAAATGATGGGCAATATGAAGGATTTAACTATTTAGGCATCGGAATTATTTTGTTAATATTTGCGAATATGGGTGTTTTGATTGTCAAAAGAAATCAATTAGATTTGATATTAGTTAAACAAGCTTTTCTTCACAACTGGGTACTTTTCACTCTGGCACTTCTATTAACTTTATTAGCTTTAAGCAATAAAGTTTATTGGAATAAGAGCTTGATTCTTTACTATCCGCTGCCTGACATATTGATTGACGTGATCAGTAGATTTCGAGCTAGTGCACGATTTTTTTGGGTAGTACACTACTTGATCATTCTAGCCGTTCTGGTTATTAGCTTTAAAATCTGGAATCACCGGCAAATTAAAGTTTTATTAACCCTAGTCATTTTAATTCAATTTTTTGATAGTGTACCCTTGCACAATTATGTAATTCAAAGTGGACCTTTGCATTCCCAATCAAATATTTTAAAATCTCCAGAATGGCTTCACCTATCTAAGGATTATAAAAAGTTAATTATCTTGCCAAGCTATCAATGCAATGCTATTGAATCTTATCCAGCCTTAGAAAAAATTGCCGCCTTACAGAATTTAAAAACGAATAGCGCTCGCTTGGCACGATATAATTCCAGTGACATAAAATTACACTGTCAGCAGTTATTGAATAGTCTTCAGTCAGGGAAAATGGAGAAAGATGCCGCCTACGCTTTAGATTTAAAGAAAACTTTTAATTACTATACGAAAATTAACGCCGATCATAATAGTAGCCACTACTGTAACTATCTTGATGGCTATGTTCTGTGTCGATTGCGCAAAGATACGCTAGAAAAACCAACGTTAAAATTACCTATATCAACTTACAAAATTAAGGAGACAATCTATTTTACTAGAGAGGGAAATAATGCCTTAAATTATCAATTTGGAGATTGGTCAAGTTCAGAACCTTCAGGGACTTGGACAAATGGCGCTGAGGCACATCTGTTGCTGAAACTATCAGAACCAATTACAGATGACCTGATTCTTAATATTGAGGCATCTCCTTTTGTCAATGAAAAACATACTCAACAAAAAATTGACCTTTTGGTTAATCACCATTTGGTATCCCAGTGGACTTTTAAACAGGGAGAAATTGTTTCTAATAATTATCAAGTTCCCATTTCTAAGCAATTAATTGACAATTCACCCTTTTTGCAAATTACTTTTCGTATCTTGAATCCCCTATCTCCCCAAGAGTTGGGATTAAGCGATGATCCCCGTTTACTTGGTCTTTTCGTTACAAGGATTCAACTGTATCAGAAATCATCACAGTCGGTTAATTTATAGCAGTAAACGTTATCGGCAATAAAAGGACTGGATTTATAACCATTTACAACCAATGTTTCCCTTCTTCATCTGCGATTTAAGCAGCAGCTTTCTGACGATGAATGAATTTGTAGTTATGCAACCCACAAGCGGTTTCCATCACAATGTTTATAGGGTACCTCGAAAAATTCAAACCATACCCATCAGGTCAGTCTAGTAAGTACCTAATGGGACTTAAACAAAACCTAAGACAAAAATAGCTTCAAACCCATACAGAGAGATGACTTAAGTTCAAACAACACTCAATCTAGTCTTCTTGAGGGTTTCAGTCATTTTTTTCTTATTTACCTCTTTCCCTTATTCAGAGGGTTTTTCAGTGCTTTTATGGCTCGAAAAGTGTCTAAGTCCCACTAGGCTTGGCTTTTTTAATGAAAGTCTTAAGCAGTTTTTTAATAGCTGACTTAGCTGTAGATAAATTGTTAATTTCCTTTTGTTGGCTTTCAATATTCTCTAATAATTCTACATTCTGAATTTTTAAGGTTTCTAGAGAATATTCCACTTCTTTAAGACTCCTAGATGTAATTAAATACTGGAGAGATTGATTTTGTTTTTCCTCTTGTAATTTTCTTAATTCTACCCAAACCTGACCAGAAGAATTTTCTTTAAATTCGTCAATAGTTTTAAGGATAATTTGAGAAATTTTTTCGGAATTTTGCCGCCAAGAAAATTGTTTATATCTCTCTAATCCTTTGTCTATTAGTTGCTGACGAATTTCAGGAATTTGTATTTTTTTGATAGCTTGTATCATCTCATCAATACTGGTGCCGTCAATGTATAAAACTGCATCACCTCCTACCTCTGGAATCGCCGAGTTAAAGCAAGTAATCACCGGACACCCACAGGCCATTGCTTCAATAATTGGCAGTCCAAATCCTTCATAAAGAGAAGGATAAACTAAGGCAATTGCACCCGAATAAGCGGTTTTTAAATCCTGATCATCTAATTTTAAGACATAGGTGTTAATATTGTTAGCTAATTTCGATAATTCTGGCTCTAACTCTAAATCACCACCGACACAAACCACTGCTAAATTATTATTTTCAGGTAAATTATTCCAAGCTTCAAAGAATAATTTGACATTTTTATAACCCTTAAGACTAATGCGGGAACCAACGATGAGAAAATATTGGGACTTAAACAAATTTCAAGCCCAAATAAAGCCTAAACTGGCTTTGTAAGCGGCAAACACATCCCGATTCTCGGTCAGCCACTCAAAGAAACGGAAAGACATCGCTGTCCGAAAAGCTTCTAAAGCTTCCACAAAAGTGT
>NZ_JACJQV010000247.1 GCF_014696875.1 Microcystis wesenbergii FACHB-1317
ATTTTATCATCAAGATATAGGAATCGGAGACGGCGTTTTGGTCTGAGATTTAATTTAATCGCTGGCATTTACAACTATGAACTTGCTTTAGGCTATCATCAAGTAGCTGAATAAGACTTTTGCAGGAGGTCTAATTTGTGATTAACTTTGAAAGCACTTTTCAGGTTTGGATGCGTCTGATGACGCATCCTATCTTTTCAAAGTTTCTTACATTTTGCTGAGAATACGCTGGACTATATCCATTCCTGTGAAGGCTTGCCAGCCAAAAAGACCTAAAATGACGGCATTAAGGGTAATATGGGTGATTCTCGCCAATTCATTGCCCTTTTGCATTAAAGGTACTAAAGCGGCACTGATCGAGATTAAACCCACCATTCCTAAACCGGCCAGCAGATGGGGACCGACAAATAATTTACCGTTATTAATATAAGTTACCGCCATACCCCCGATCGTCCCCAACACCATTAAAGCGAGGATGAGGGAGCCAATTTGATAGTGTTTAGTGCGAAAATTTTTGGGCAATAATTCTTTTTTTAGGTCTTTATCTGCTGTCCGCGTCCGTCGCCATTGTAGCCCCGAATAGAGCGCATAGATAGTTAATCCTAATAAAACCCACATGAGAATGGGATGGCCAAATTGTGACCAAGTTTTTACGGCACTGGGAATCTCGAGGTTCATAGTTGTCTGTTCTCATCAAAGATCGCTTCTTAATAAAAATTAACATGAATCGCTCGCGCTTCCTTGTTTTCTGGGTCATTAGACCTGTCATACTAAATCCCGTTTAAAAGCTATAGGAGAGTGGGGTGTGGGGTATAGGGTGTAGGGAGAGATAGCTAGAGCTTTTGTACTAAAATACTTAATACGCAGTTTAAATGCAGTACAGCTTACTATCGCTATTATATTTAGTTGACAAGAGGCTCCGAATACGATAGTATTCAAATATGAAACAACAAATTATCGACTTATTTTCTGGTGCGGGCGGATTGACCACGGGATTTCATTTAGCTGGGTTTGAATCTATCTGTGCAATTGATGTAAATGCGAAAGCATTAGCAACCTATCAACATAATTATCCTAAAACACGCACTTTTCAGGAAGACATCCGCAAAGTTAATCCATCAGAACTGCGCTTATACTTAGGTTTACAAAGAGAAGAACTAACTGCCCTGATTGGGGGCCCACCCTGTCAAGGATTTTCACGAAATATCCCAGCTGGGTATCGCTATCTTAATGATTCTCGCAATCATTTATATAAGTCTTTCTTAGAATTTGTTCAAGAGTTTCGTCCTCTTCATGTAGTCATGGAAAATGTTCCTGAAATTTTGAAAGCTTATGGCGGTATCATCAGAGATGAAATTGTAGCACAGTTAGAATCTTGGGGTTATCAAGTAGTTACTACCTCCCTAAACGCCGCTTATTATGGAGTGCCACAAACTCGCTCAAGAGCCTTTTTTTTAGCTAGTCTAGAGCGTTTACCATCCCTTCCCCAAGCAACTCATTCTGGTGATATCAGAAGTGATTATAAAGCTGTAAAATCTTGGACACAGCTTACCTTACTAGAACCAAATATTGCCGCAGTTACTACTGTTAAAGATGCCATTAGTGATTTACCTCCTTTAGAAGCAGGACAAGCTTATGATCACGAAATTTATACTAGGGAACCCGAGACCATATATCAACAGAAGATGCGTGAGCAAAGTCAAAAAATTGTTAATCATATTGCCCGTGCTTTAACACCAATTCAAATGTCAAGAGTGCAAATGCTGGCGGAAGGACAAGATGCGAGAGATTTACCTGCTGAATTAGCACCGAAAAAACACTATAGCGGGGCCTATGGTCGACTTTCTTGGGATAAACCAGCAAGAACAATTACAAGGTGGTTTTTTCATCCCGGTTCTGGCAGATTTTTTCATCCGACCCAGAATCGGACAATCACAATTCGTGAAGCAGCAAGATTACATTCTTATCCCGATCATTTTCACTTTTTAGGGACTTATACTGATATGGCCTCTCAAATTGGAGAATCTGTGCCACCATTGTTAGCCAAAGTGGTAGCAGACTCTATGGGACAAAATCTTGAGTATTAGTTTGGGTTTGTAGCGCTGCAAAAATTGTCTCCACATATCGATCTATTGTCAGACGAGTTCTCTCAATTCTCAGACGAATAGCGGCAGCGGGGATTGTTCTGCTTCTAAACAACTGTTTCTGATTTTTGTACCAAACTAACTCAGTTTTGCCAGCGATGCTTCCCTGTAAACCTGCCCCTACTCCCCCAGTTTTTTTATCTATTGTCCATGCCCAAGAAAAAACATTAGGATCAAGAGGATTAAGGGGGTATTCACAGTAAACATATTCATTGCCCTCTCGGTTTTTTAGTAATATTCCCTCATAGCTGTTGATGACATTTTGAGCAGTTTGACTGGAGCGAATCTTCTCGTTCCAGTGTTGAATAATAGCGGTTCCCAGTTGTGCGGGAGAAGATTGCATATTCAAAGAGGGAAGCCCAAGTTGAATGGCTTTTTTGATAATATCTGCTCGTTGAATTACGAACAAAAAGGTATTATCTGTAGTTAAACTATTCAGTTGTAGAGATTTTAGCGACCAACCACTGGCAGTTTTACCGTCCACTGCATCGTAGAGTAGTTTGTTTCTGCCTAGGGCAGGAGCCGATAAAGAAATATTCTTGACATAATGAAAAATTGCTTCCCAGTTATAATCCTCGATCGAGCCAATCAATGGTGAGGCAATTGCGGCTAGAATGGCCTGCTTTAGTCTTTTAGTCTCGTCGTTCGTTAACACTTAGGGATTCCTCTACGGAATACAAAAATTCACTCATCCTCAGACCTAAAGCATTAGTAATATGACTAAGCACTCTCACTGATGGACTTTTTAATCCTCGCTCTAGTTGGCTGATGTAAGTTCTATGCAGACCTGTTACTTCCGCCAAATACTCTTGCGACCACCCTTTTTCTTGGCGATAACGCTGTAGCTCTCGTCCTAAAATTTGCTCTAGTTGACCAGATTGCATAAGCTGGATTCTAGTCTTTTATACACCAAAGTTCTACAGACTAAAGTATTCAATGTCTCAGCACTGAACAGAAACAGATAAATCAACCAAGGTCGATCGCAAATCGCTATGATAGAATATTGGGTCTTTAATTTCCGTCCCCTCCTCCCTTTATGAAACTGCCTGTCGTCGCTATTATCGGTCGTCCCAATGTGGGCAAATCTACCCTCGTCAATCGTATCGCTGGAGATCAACAGGCGATCGTTTTCGATCAACCCGGGATTACCAGAGATCGCACCTATCAACCAGCTTTCTGGTGCGATCGAGATTTTCAAATTGTCGATACAGGGGGGCTAGTTTTTAACGATGACAGCGAATTTCTCCCTTTAATCCGCGAACAGGCTTTAATCGCCCTAGCAGAGGCAAGTGTGGCGATTTTTGTTGTCGATGGCCAGGCAGGAATTACCGCCGGCGATCGAGAAATTGCCGCTTGGTTACGACAGCAAAATGTCCCGATACTTTTGGCAGTTAATAAATGTGAATCGGTGGAACAGGGTATCCTGCAAGCGACGGAATTCTGGGAATTAGCCATCGCTGAACCCTTCCCCATCTCGGCCATTCACGGCTCCGGTACAGGAGAACTACTCGATGCGGTGATTAAATATTTGCCACCTGGGGCGGAAATTCCCGAAAATGAAGAAATTAAAGTGGCAATTATCGGTCGTCCTAACGTGGGTAAATCCAGTCTCCTCAATGCTTTAACCGGACAACAACGGGCGATCGTTAGTCCGATTTCGGGAACCACCAGAGACTCGATCGATACTTTAATTGAACGAGAGGGACAGGTTTATCGGTTAATTGACACCGCCGGCATTCGCCGTAAGAAGAATGTGGACTATGGAGCCGAATTTTTCAGTATTAACCGTGCTTTTAAGGCAATTCGCCGGTCTGACGTGGTGCTATTCGTCATCGATGTGCTAGATGGTGTCACCGAACAGGATTTAAAATTAGCAGGGCGAATCATTGAAGAAGGGCGCGCGGTGGTGCTAGTGGTCAATAAATGGGACGCGGTGGAGAAAGACACCTACACCATCAATACTTATACCAAAATGCTCCAAGATCGACTGTATTTTATGGATTGGGCAGAAATGATCTTTGTCAGTGCCATGACGGGGCAAAGAGTCACTAAAATCCTCGAATTAGTCGATATTGCCGCCGAATCTCACCGTCGTCGCGTCAGTACCTCGGTAATCAACGATGTGATCGAAGATGCGGTTAAATGGCACAATCCCCCCACCACCAGGGGCGGAAAACAGGGGAAACTATACTATGGCACGCAAGTATCGAGTCAACCCCCCACGATCGCCCTTTTCGTTAACGATCCCCAGCGCTTTAATGATAACTATCGCCGTTACATCGAAGGGCAATTCCGGCAACAGTTAGGCTTTAAAGGAACCCCGATCCGCTTAATCTGGCGCGGCAAACCGGCGCGAGAAGTGGAAAAAACGGTTAATAGAGCCACCAAGGTCTAATTTATGGATTTATTGCGAAGTTTGCCCATCGGTCTTTATCTCGATCAACCGATTACCCGACTACATCAACTAGATGCGCGGGTAAAATTTATCTGGTTAATGGCTTTTTTAGCAGCACCTTTATTGGCTAATCCTTGGTGGCGTTTAGCTTTGGTGGGATTGTTAATGTTGTTAACCCTGTTGGCTCCTATTCCCCCCCGCGTCTGGCGGCAACAGATGGGCTGGCTGATATTTTTGGCGATTATCGTCTTTCTGATTACTGCTATCACTCCCGATGGTTTAGGGGTGAGTATTCAGCCGCGTTTACCAGAGGAAGGGCTGAATTTACCGCCAGCAAGTGATTATCAGTATGTTTTATGGGATAGAGGTCGTTTATTTGTTACCCGACGTTCTTTGGAATTAGCAGTGAGAATTAGTACCCTAATTTTTACTTTGATTTATAGCACTAATCTCTTTTTATTGACGACGGCCCCGGAAGAAATTACCGAAGGTTTAGAGAATTTAATGAGTCCTTTACGGCGATTTAATGTGCCAGTGACGGAAATTTCTCTGACTCTGACCCTCTCTTTACGCTTTATTCCTCTGGTTTTAGAAGAAGTGCAAAATCTAGCCAGGGCAGTGCGAACTAGGGCGATCGATTGGCAGAAATTAGGGATTAAAAAGAGTTTAAACGTCTGGTTAACAGTAGTGGAAAAATTACTAGATAATTTGCTTTTGCGCGCCGAACAAATAGCGATCGCTATGGAGGTTCGCGGTTTTACCAGTCCCAATCAGCATCAAGTGCGCTGGCACCAATTACAGTTAAGATGGCCTGATTTTATTGCTTTATTTTTGTTAATTCCCTTTTGGGCAGCCCGATTAGTTTGGGGGGGGTTATAGCAGTTATCAGTTATCAGTTATCAGTTATCAGATGCGAGTTTTAAGTGTGCAGTATTAACGCTCTTCTGGGACTTTCGGAAATCCCTGACCGAATCTAGGTTCTGAAACCCTTGCTTGACAAGGGAACGCTAACTTTTTTTCTAATAAAAACTCAAATTTCGGGTTTCTGTTAGTTAGCACTCGCTTGAAGGCTTACCCCATAAGAGAGCCAGAGTTGAGAGACTGTAAGATTTTTGCCAGAGTTCCTCCAAGAGCGATATATCAAAAGTATTACCTATAAAAGTAAGTTACGGCGTTTCTCATAAAGATGAAGTATGAGACAATATAGCATTTGGCAGGGTGCATCTCATTTTTCTAAATCTACTAAGTTGGGATTTTTCAAGGAAGTCCGTAGGTTGGGTTGAGCGAATCAATAGGTTAAAGAAAACCTTTCAATTTTAGGGGAAAGCGAAACCCAACAGCCAACACCTAAATCCGTCGGCATCGGAGATCGCTTCTCATGACCTTTTGTGGGGTTTCCTTGGGTCAATCCAAGCGTACTATAGTTGGGTTTCCTTACCTCAACCCAACCTACAACCTAAGTTGGGATTTTTCAAGGAAGTCCGTAGGTTGGGTTGAGCGAATCAATAGGTTAAAGAAAACCTTTCAATTTTAGGGGAAAGCGAAACCCAACAGCCAACACCTAAATCCGTCGGCATCGGAGATCGCTTCTCATGACCTTTTGTGGGGTTTCCTTGGGTCAATCCAAGCGTACTATAGTTGGGTTTCCTTACGTCAACCCAACCTACAAGTCCTTTTTGTTGGGTTGAGTCCGTAGCCCCCCCCTGAATGGTTACATACGTTACATAATCTGTTACCATTTGCATACGGCGGTTTCTCTATCCGTGTGGCACCGATAACTCCTTATTGGATAAGCATTGACCCTTAGAAGATGTACCAGACTAAGCCTGAAGCCGCCGTATGTATAGAATTGTTGATTGGGAGTCTTGATCATGGCATTGCAGGAAGGCACTTACACCTGGGAATACGGCGACACTACCCAGGCTCTCTGGTTCACCGCTTCTTACAACACGGTCACAAATCAGTGGACTGTTGATATGAAGAAGGGGTCGATGGATCTCAACGCGTTGTGGTGGTCTAATGGCGATAGCAACGCGGATGGCAATATAGTTCTTTCCAAGGCTGACAACAGTCTCAATATGAATGGGACTGGTATCGTCTGGGATGGATACGACAAGATTTCCGATACGGGGTTAACGGGAACGGAGCATAATGGCAGCAGTCTTCTGACTGCGGGTAATACCTATACTTACAGCTACAGCAAGGATCAAGGGGTAGAGATTGAATCGTTATTGGCTCAGGGTGTTGTCACCCTTGGTGTCAGAGCCACAAGCGTCAACGGCACCGACGGTATCAAGGCGGTAGATGGGCAATTTGTTTTCGTTCCCTACGATACAACTCCACCTACAGTGACAGTCAATATCGTGGATACTTCCCTCAACGACGGTGATAACAATTCTCTCGTCACCTTCCAGTTCAGCGAAACTGTCAGCGGCTTCACGGTCGATGATGTCACCCCGACCAACGGAACACTGAGCAACTTCACCCAGGTGGACGGCAGCAGCTACCAGGCCACCTTCACGGCTACCGATGGGGTGGAAACCACTGGCTCGGTGTCCGTGGCAGCCAATAGCTACACCGATATTGCCGGTAACAATGGTGGAGCCGGCTCGGATACGGTGACGATTGACACCAAAAATCCGACCCTCGCCGTCAATATCGTGGATACTTCCCTCAACGACGGTGATAACAATTCTCTCGTCACCTTCCAGTTCAGCGAAACTGTCAGCGGCTTCACGGTCGGTGATGTGAGCGTCAGCGGCGGAACACTGAGCAACTTCACCCAGGTGGATGGCAACAGCTACACGGCCACCTTCACGGCCGACGATGCTGTGGAAACCACCGGCTCGGTGTCCGTGGCAGCGGCCAGCTACACCGACGTGGCAGGCAACACCGGCGGAGCGGGTACGGACACGGTGACGATTGACACGCTCAATCCGACCCTCGCAGTCGATATCGTTGATACTTCCCTCAACGACGGCGATAACAGTTCTCTGGTAACCTTTGAGTTTAGCGAAGATGTGAATGGCTTCACGGTCGGTGATGTGAGCGTCATCGGCGGAACACTGAGCAACTTCACCCAGGTGGATGGCAACAGCTATACGGCCATCTTCACGGCCGACGATGCGGTGGAAACCACCGGCTCGGTGTCCGTGGCAGCCGATAGCTACAGTGATATTGCCGGTAACAATGGTGGAGCGGGTACGGATACGGTGACGATTGACACGCTCAATCCGACCCTCGCACTGGACATTGTTAATGCTTCCTTGAACGACGGAACTAACAGTTCTCTAGTCAGCTTTGAATTCAGCGAAGATGTCACCGGTTTTGACAACAGTGATGTGAACGTCAGCGGCGGAACACTGAGCAACTTCACCCAGGTGGATGGCAACAGCTATACGGCCATCTTCACGGCCGACGATGCGGTGGAAACCACCGGCTCGGTGTCCGTGGCAGCCGATAGCTACAGCGACGTGGCAGGTAACACCGGTGGAGCGGGTACGGATACGGTGACGATTGATACGCTCAATCCGACCGTGGGCATCACCTTCGACAACTCACCGCTCACCAGCCAGAACTTTAGCACCACGGTCACCTTCCAGTTCAGCGAAACCGTAAGCGGTTTCACCGCCAGCGACGTGACCCTGACCAAGGGGGTGCTGAGCAACTTCACTAGCGTTAACGGCGATACCTATACCGCCACCTTCACCCCTACTGACTTCCAGTCGCCAACGGGAACAGTGGCAGTGTCCAATGGCTATTTCGATACCGCTGGCAACCAGGGTGCTGCCAATTCCGCCACCATCGCTATGACCGTGGGCGGCGGTCCTGACCCGAATGATGGGCCGTCTGGAGGCAGTATTGTGATTGGCTCAGGTACAGCTGGAGCGGATTCCATCACCGGATCAACCGGCAACGACAACCTTAGCGGCCTCGACGGCAACGACACCATCAATGGCGGCGACGGCAATGACACTATCAACGGCGGCACCGGCGCCGACATTATCAGGGGCGGCACCGGCAACGACAACATCATCGGACTCGGCGGCTTTGATCTGATCTACGGCGGATCTGGCAATGATACCATCAATGGTGGTAATGGTATTGACACCATCGTCGGCGGGTTCGGCAACGATTCCCTCACCGGTGGCGGCGGCGACACCTTCCGGTTTCTGAGCATCTACGACCAGCAGGATGTGATCACCGGTTTCAACGACACCATCGTGTTCGATATAACCGGTGCCAGCGCCTTCACAGCCTTGGGTAACGGGGCTTTGGGAACCACAACCTACACAGGTGCAATTGCTGGCGGTTACCTCACCTACAGCGGTGGGGTACTCTCCTACGATGCCGATGGCTCTGCGGGATCAACCTTCAGCCCGTTGGCGATCGTCACGTTGACGGGATCTCCCACTCTCACTAACTCCAACGTACTGTTCCAGAACCTCTAGCTCAAGCAGGCATTCCCCGCCTTATTTCTCCAGCCCCTGCTGGCCATTATTGCGGGGAATGTTCTTAACTTCTTCTGCTCTGCACCTGCTGACTGGCCCTGGTTTTGAGCCAGTCCGTAGCTCTGGTTTTGAGCCAGTCCGTAGGTTGGGTTGAGCGAATCAATGGGTTAAAGAAAACCTCTCAATTTTAGGGGAAAGCGAAACCCAACATTTCAGTCCGTAGCGACTGTCTTGATTGTCAAGGGGTAACTCAAAAAACAATCAAGGAGTTGCTGTCGAACCTAAAATCTCAAGCCAGAAAAAAGCGCAGCAAAAACTAAGTCGCTCAGGTTAAACCAAAGCAAGCGCAACCCTTGATCAGAGATAACAAAAAGTGTGAATCTCTAGGAACAAGGTGGTAAATTGTCAGCAAGCTGCCAAGGCTGATTTTGGCGAACCATTGCATTAAGAATAACTAAGATTTTCCGCACACAAGCAGTCAGAGCCAGTTTTTTTGATTTACCGCGTCCGACTAGGCGTTCGTAAAAGCTTTTAATCACCGGATTATGACCCATAGCCACCACCGCCCCCATGTAAAGAGTCGCCCGAATCTGAGCGCGACCTCCCTGAATCATCCGCTTATACCATTTTTCTTTATTCTTGGCAGGTATCTTGCCCCCCGATGTCGGGGGGGCAGGGGGGGTTAGGGGTGAGGGCGATTAACCATCTCTGCCATTACTTATGAAAAATGGTATTACCTCTATGTTGACCACTATCAGGATTAATCGGCGCAACACCGACTAAGCGAGAGATTTGTTTGGCGGTTAATTGACCGAGTTCTGGTAAGTCGGAGACGAGAGTAGTAGAAATTACTTGACCAATCCCCGGCACGGTTTTGAGTAAATTGACTTTCTCGAGCCATTGTTGGTTAGCTTGGGTCAATTCCTCAATTTCTTGATTGAGTTTTTAGAAGGCAGTTATCGAGATACTCAAGATGGGCTTCGATATCGACCAAAGCTTTACCGCGAGCGCGTTCCCGTCGGTTTTTTTCGGCAGTCCGCATCTCGACAAGTTGCCGGCGACGACTAATTAAGTCGCCCAATTGACGAGATTCTTCCGACTCAACCGCTAATATTTGCGGTTGCATTGCCTCGCCAAAATGAGCTAAAATTTGAGCGTCAATGGCATCGGTTTTGGCTAATTTACCAGTGGCTTTAGCAAAGTCTCTTCCTTGACGGGGATTGATTAAGGCTACAGGTAAATCCGCTTCTTGTAATTGAATCACCAGTTCAGTTTCTAAACCTCCTGTCGCTTCCAGAACGATGAGGTTGACAGTGTAGGATTTTAGGGTCTCGACCAGTTTAGATATGTCCTCCTTTGTGTTAGCAACTTTCATCGCTTTACCGAGGGGGCGAAGATAAACATCTAGGGTCGCTTTACTAATGTCAATGCCCACCCATTGAGAGATATTTTCCATGATTGAACCTAACTAAAGCAAGCAGAATTGATGGTTATTTTGGAGAGCATCCCCTTGATTTTACTCATCCTTGCCCGATACGGTCTCTTAGCTTAACAATTGATTGTTTTCGCCACGACCCCGGCGACTGTTCGAGTTTTGTCAGGGAGATTATGGTGGTGACCCTTGCTAGAAAGCGGTCTTTTCCGACCAAGGTTGGGACGGTCTACCACCTCTCTCAATATACAAGGATGGGTTGAACGATAGTGAAACCCAACACTTTTAAATCATTGGGTTGGGTTTCGTTCCTCAAACCAGCCTACGGCTCAAACTGATAACTGTTAACTGTTCACTGAATAAAGGGTTCTACCTGAATATTGCTTTAAGGCAAAGCCTTAAATATTGTGTTTCAAGGCAGAGCCTTGAAACAAGGGAAGGGTAAAAAAGGGTAAAAAGAGAATAAGGGTTACAGAGTCCTCCCAGCACCGCACACCACCCGAAAACCGATGTAGTAGTTGAAGAGGTTGCCGCGGCGGTAGTTGTAGTAGCGGAAAGCGGAACGGCAGTCATCCGGAACGTCGTACCAAGAACCGCCCCGCAATATTTGATAATCATTATCATTTGTTAACCAAGCACTGCCATCCTTTGGCGCTCCGATATAGTTATCGTGCCAATCGTCTTCGCACCACTCCCAGACATTTCCGTGCATATCATAGAGTCCCCAAGCATTGGGCCTTTTCTGGCCCACAGGATGAGTTGTCTGCTGAGAATTTTTGTAATACCAAGCGTAATTTCCTGACTGATTAGCATCATCACCGAAATAAAAGCGAGTGGTAGTCCCCGCACGACAGGCATATTCCCATTCCGCTTCTGTGGGGAGACGATAGGTTTTTCCTGTTATTTGACTCAATTTTTGACAAAAGGCTTGAGCGTGATTCCAACTAATCCTTTCTACCGGATTTTGGGGATTATTATAAAAATGAGAGGGATTTGTTCCCATTACTGCTTGATATTGTGCCTGAGTCACTGGATATTTACCGATCGCAAAACTGTTTATTTTAACTGGGTGTTGAGGCTTTTCAAAATCCCTAGCATCGCGATCACTATCAGGAGAGCCCATGAGAAATTGACCTGCTGGTAAGCCTACCATTTCCAGTGTTAGTCCATTGGGTAGGTTTTCGGTAAATGGAGTTAGCTTTGCTGGGGGAGGTGGTGGCGAAGAGGGCGCTGGAGGCGCTACTTTAGGTAGGGGTGTAGATGTCACAGTAGCGATAGGTAACTGTGTAGATGTCACATTGGGGACGCACACCACCCGAAAACCGAAGTAGTTGACGATGTTGCCCCGGCGGTAGTTGAAGTTGCGGTAAGCGGAACGGCAGAGATTTGGAAGGCCGTACCAAGAACCGCCCCGCACTATTTGATAATCATTATCCTTTATCAGCCAAGCACTGCCGTCACTTGGCGCATTCTGATAGCTATTATGCCAATTGTCTTCGCACCACTCCCAGACATTTCCGTGCATATCGTAGAGGCCGAAAGCATTGGGCCTTTTCTGGCCCACAGGATGAGTTGTCTGCTGAGAATTTCCGCTATACCAAGCGTAATCTCCTAACTGATTAGCATCATCACCGAAATAATAGCGAGTAGTAGTCCCCGCACGACAAGCATATTCCCATTCCGCTTCTGTCGGTAGGCGATAGGTTTTTCCTGTTATTTGACTCAATTTCTGACAAAAGGCTTGAGCATCATCCCAACTAACCTGTTCTACCGGATTTTGCGGATTATTTTCAAACCCAGAGGGATTGGTTCCCATTACTGCTTGATATTGTGCCTGAGTCACTGGATATTTGCCAATCGCAAAACTGTTTACTTGAACTTGGTGTTGAGGCTTTTCCCAACTTTCAGCATCGGGATCACTATCAGGAGAACCCATGAGAAATTGACCTGCTGGTAAGCCTACCATTTCCAGTGTTAGTCCATTGGGTAGGTTTTCGGTAAATGGAGTTAGCTTTGCTGGGGGAGGTGGTGGCGAAGAGGGCGCTGGAGGCGCTACTTTAGGTAACGGTGTAGATGTCACAGTAGCGATAGGTAACTGTGTAGATGTCACATTGGGCACGCACACCACCCGAAAACCGAGCTCGAAGTTGTTGAAGCCGCGGCGGTTGTTGCCGTTGCGAATCGCGGAACGGCAGGAAGGAGGATAGGTGTACCAAGAACCGCCCCGCACTATTGAATAATCACTATCATTTGTTAACCAAGCACTGCCATCCTTTGGCGCTCCGATATAGTTACCGTGCCAATTGTCTTCGCACCACTCCCTAACATTGCCACTCATGTCATAGAGTCCCCAAGCATTGGGCCTTTTCTGACCAACAGGATGAGTTGTCTGCTGAGAATTTCCGCTATACCAAGCGTAATCTCCTAACTGATTAGCATCATCACCAAAATAATAGCGAGTGGTAGTTCCCGCACGACAAGCATATTCCCATTCCGCTTCTGTCGGTAGGCGATAGGTTTTGCCGGTTATTTGACTCAATTTCTTACAAAAAGCTTGAGCGTCGTCCCAGCTAACTCCTTCCACCGGATTTTGGGGATTGATTTTAAAATAAGAGGGATTTATTCCCATTACTGCTTGATATTGCGCCTGAGTAATTGGATATTTCCCAATCGCAAAACTGTTTATTTTAACTTGGTGTTGAGGCTTTTCAAAACTTTCAGCATCGGGATCACTGTCAGGAGAGCCCATGAGAAATTGACCTGCTGGTAAGCCTACCATTTCCAGTGTTATTCCCTTGGGTAGGTTTTCGGTAAATGGAGTTAGCTTTGCTGGGGGAGGTGGTGGGGAAGAGGGCGCTGGAGGCGCTACTTTAGGTGACGGTGTAGATGTCACAGTAGCGATAGGTAACTGTGTAGATGTCACATTGGGGACGCACACCACCCGAAAACCGACGTAGTAGTAGTAGTCGCGGCGGAAGTAGGTGAAGTCGTAAGCGGAACGGCAGTAATTTGGAAAGTCGTACCAAGAACCGCCCCGCAGTATGTGATAATCATTATCATTTGTCAGCCAAGCACTGCCATCCTTTGGCGCTCCGATATAGTTATTGTGCGAATTGTCTTCGCACCATTCCCAAACATTGCCACTCATGTCATAGAGTCCCCAAGCATTGGGCCTTTTCTGGCCCACAGGATGAGTTTTATCCTGAGAATTTCCGTCATACCAAGCGTAATCTCCTAACTGATTAGCATCATCACCGAAATAAAAGCGAGTAGTAGTCCCCGCACGACAGGCATATTCCCATTCCGCTTCTGTCGGTAGGCGATAGGTTTTCCCGGTTATTTGACTCAATTTCTGACAAAAGGCTTGAGCATCATCCCAACTAACCTTTTCTACCGGATTTTGGGGATTATTTGAAAAATGAGAGGGATTTGTTCCCATTACCGCTTGATATTGTGCCTGAGTCACTGGATATTTCCCAATAGCAAAACTGTTTATTTTAACTTGGTGTTGAGGCTTTTCATAACTTTTAGCATCGGGATCACTGTCAGGAGAGCCCATGAGAAATTTACCTGCTGGTAAGCCTACCATCTCCAGTGTTATTCCCTTGGATATTTTTTCGGTAAATGGAGTTAGCTTTGCTGGGGGAGGTGGTGGCGAAGAGGGCGATCTGGGCGATACTTTAGGTAACGGTGTAGGTGTCACATTAGCGATAGGTAACTGTGTAGATGTCACATTGGAGACACACGCAACCCGAAAACCGCTGAAGTTGAAGTCGAAGTTGGGGAAGTACCAGTAGCGGCTGGCAGAACGACAGAAATTAGGGTAGTTGTTCCAAGAACCGCCGAGCAGACACTTAGCAGACTGAGAACGATTATCATTCTTGATAAACCACGCAGATCCATCCTTTGGCGCTCCGATATAGTTATCGTGCCAATCGTCTTCGCACCACTCCCAAACATTGCCACTCATGTCATAGAGTCCCCAAGCATTGGGCCTTTTCTGGCCCACAGGATGAGTTGTCTTCTGAGAACTTCCGTCATACCAAGCGTAATCTCCTAACTGATTAGCATCATCACCGAAATAAAAGCGAGTGGTAGTCCCCGCACGACAAGCATATTCCCATTCCGCTTCTGTCGGTAGGCGATAGGTTTTGCCGGTTATTTGACTCAATTTCTGACAAAAGGCTTGAGCATCGTCCCAACTAACCTTTTCTACGGGATTTTGGGGATTATTTTTAAAATAAGAGGGATTGGTTCCCATTACCGCTTCATATTGTGCCTGAGTCACTGGATATTTCCCAATCGCAAAACTGTTGACTTTAACTTGGTGTTGAGGCTTTTCATCACTTGCAGCATCGGGATCACTGTGAGGAGAACCCATGAGAAATTGACCTGCTGGTAAGCTCACCATCTCCAGTGTGACTCGATTGGGTAGGTTTTCGGTAAATGGAGTTAGCTTTGCTGGGGGAGGTGGTGGCGAAGAGGGCGCTGGAGGCGCTACTTTAGGTAACGGTGTAGATGTCACAGTAGCGATACTTTTACCCGGAAAAATATCAAAATTTAAATCACTAGATCGCTCACACCAATAACACTTTCCGTAACTGCGGTTGTAGTAATGATTATCAACTTTGCCACAGCGTATAACCTCTTTTAGTGCAGCTTCCAAAGTACCACGCCATTCCTCAGCCGTCGGTCGTCTGTCGGGGAATTTATGTCCCTCATTGAAACAGCGCAAAAATAAGGCGTGTAAGTCGCGATGTAAAATATTTAATGGGATTGTCGTATT
>NZ_JACJQV010000248.1 GCF_014696875.1 Microcystis wesenbergii FACHB-1317
GATTGAGGGGTAGGAAAGAATAATCCTGGCATCGAGCTATTGTCCCGGTCGGCAACCCGACAAGTATCTTGGCCACGGTGAAGTTTCACAACCGAGTTCGGGATGGAATCGGAGTGGTGCCATCACGTTAAAGACACCAGGAAGGGTAGAACCCTCAAGACTGCAAAAGCTAGGGAAAAAGTGGTGAAAAGAAGAATGAGGTCAAGCCCTCGGTCGGTTAGTACTCCTCGACTGCACTCGTTACCGAGCTTCCATCTAGAGCCTATCAACGGGTAGTCTACCCGAGACCTTACTGGCTTAATGCCATGAGAGCAATCATCTGGAGGTGGGCTTCCCACTTAGATGCTTTCAGCGGTTATCCGCTCCGCACATGGCTACCCTGCGTTTACCGTTGGCACGATAACAGGTACACCAGCGGTGCGTCCTTCCCGGTCCTCTCGTACTAAGGAAGGCTCCTCGCAATGCTCTTACGCCTACACCGGATATGGACCGAACTGTCTCACGACGTTCTGAACCCAGCTCACGTACCGCTTTAATGGGCGAACAGCCCAACCCTTGGGACCGACTTCAGCCCCAGGTTGCGATGAGCCGACATCGAGGTGCCAAACCTCCCCGTCGATGTGAACTCTTGGGGGAGATCAGCCTGTTATCCCTAGAGTAACTTTTATCCGTTGAGCGACGGCCCTTCCACGCGGTGCCGTCGGATCACTAAAGCCGACTTTCGTCCCTGTTCGACTTGTGGGTCTCACAGTCAAGCTCCCTTCTGCTTTTGCACTCTATCGTCCCATTTCCAACGGGACCGAGGGAACCTTTGCGCGCCTCCGTTACCTTTTAGGAGGCGACCGCCCCAGTCAAACTGCCCACCTGAAACTGTCTCCCGCCCCGATTAGGGGTCAGGGTTAGAATTCTAGCCTCGCCAGAGTGGTATCTCACCGTTAGCTCCACTCTCCCCACGAGGAGAGTTTCAAAGCTTCCCACCTATCCTGCGCAAGCGAAGCCCGAAGCCAATGCCAGGCTACAGTAAAGCTTCATAGGGTCTTTCTGTCCAGGTGCAGGTAGTCCGTATCTTCACAGACAATCCTATTTCGCCGAGTCTCTCTCCGAGACAGTGCCCAGATCGTTACGCCTTTCGTGCGGGTCGGAACTTACCCGACAAGGAATTTCGCTACCTTAGGACCGTTATAGTTACGGCCGCCGTTCACCGGGGCTTCGGTCGTCAGCTTCAGATTACTCCTGACCAACTTCCTTAACCTTCCGGCACTGGGCAGGCGTCAGCCCCCATACTGCGTCTTACGACTTGGCGGAGACCTGTGTTTTTGGTAAACAGTCGCCTGGGCCTATTCACTGCGACCCTCTTGCGAGGGTACCCCTTCTCCCGAAGTTACGGGGTCATTTTGCCGAGTTCCTTAGAGAGAGTTATCTCGCGCCCCTTAGTATTCTCTACTTCCCCACCTGTGTCGGTTTCGGGTACAGGCAATTAATGATTAACGTGGTTCGGGCTTTTCTAGGAAGCTTGATCAGCGCCACTTCCCTCCCGTGGGAGGTGGGACTCGCGTCTTAGCTCCTGGTGTTTTCGCCACCTCTCATCGCCTCGACTGCTTGCACTGGTAACCAACATCCAGCTGACGTTGACCTTCTCCGTTCTCCGGCACAATCATTAATCGGTACGGGAATGTTAACCCGTTGTCCATCGACTACGCTTTTCAGCCTCGCCTTAGGTCCTGACTGACCCTCCGCGGACGAGCCTTGCGGAGGAAACCTTGGGGTTTCGGGGTGTGGGATTCTCACCCACATTTTCGCTACTTAAGCCGACATTCTCACTTCTATAGAGTCCACAGCTGCTTGCCGCTACTGCTTCACCCCCTATAGAACGCTCCCCTACCACTACAATGTAGTCCACAGCTTCGGTAGATAACTTAGCCCCGTTCATTTTCGGCGCAGGAGCGCTTGACCAGTGAGCTATTACGCACTCTTTTAAGGATTGCTGCTTCTAGGCAAACCTCCTGGTTGTCAATGCACTCCCACCTCCTTTCTCACTTAGTTATCATTTGGGGACCTTAGCTGGTGGTCTGGGCTGTTTCCCTCTTGACGATGAAGCTTATCCCCCACCGTCTCACTGGTAGTTTTTTTAGCCGTATTCAGAGTTTGCCTCGCCTTGGTACCGGTCTCCCAGCCCGCGGCGAAACAGTGCTTTACCCCGACTAAACTTCCACTACCGCTGCGCCTCAACACATTTCGGGGAGAACCAGCTAGCTCCGAGTTCGATTGGCATTTCACCCCTAACCACAGCTCATCCGCTAATTTTTCAACATTAGTCGGTTCGGACTTCCACTTGGTTTTACCCAAGCTTCATCCTGGCCATGGTTAGATCACCCGGGTTCGGGTCTACAAATTATGACGCTTCGCCCTGTTCAGACTCGCTTTCGCTGGGGCTGTGGGGTCTTCCCCCTTCACCTGCCATAACCTGTAAGTCGCCGGCTCATTCTTCAACAGGCACACGGTCAGACGTTCAATCGTCCTCCCATTGCTTGTAGGCTAACGGTTTCATGTTCTATTTCACTCCCCTTCCGGGGTTCTTTTCACCTTTCCCTCGCGGTACTGTTTCTCTATCGGTCACACGGGAATATTTAGCCTTACCTCGTGGTCGAGGCAGATTCACACGGGATTTCACGTGCCCCATGCTACTCGGGATGCAGTTAAGCTGGTGCCTTTTTCGACTACAGGACTTTCACCTTCTCTGGTGCGGTTTTCAGCCGCTTCGTCTAAATTTCCCAGTCTTTTGTTACTGTCCCACGACCCCAAGTTCCGCAGAACTTGGTTTAGGCTGTTCCCTTTTCGCTCGCCGCTACTGGGGGAATCGCTGTTGCTTTCTTTTCCTCTGGCTACTAAGATGTTTCAGTTCACCAGGTTGGCTCGCTCCACCCTATGGATTCAGGTGGTCGTGTTTAGGGTTGCCCCATTCGGATATCTTCGGATCAATGCTTGCTTCCCGCTCCCCGAAGCGTTTCGTCGGTAACTACGTCCTTCTTCGCTTCCGTGTGCCTAGGTATCCACCGTTAGCCCTTATTAGCTTGACCTGACGGTCTTCTTTTTTGGCTTTTTCACCTAGCTCTATGCAGTTTTCAAGGTTCCTCTGGACTCTGAACTCAGAGCCAGCATTCTCTCTTACTATATAAGTAAGATAAGGTGCTGATTCGGAGCTTTTTTGTTTTTGCCACCTGTGCAGGTGGGCCATCCTGGACTCGAACCAGGGACCTCACCCTTATCAGGGGTGCGCTCTAACCACCTGAGCTAATAGCCCTTGTTCCTGATTCAGGTCTTGTGTGAACCCAGAACCTAGTTTGAAAGCCAATTTCGCCTCGCTCCGACCTTTTGGGATTGATTCTTGGTAGGGACTACTTTTTTTTCGTCTCCTACCCGAATTAGGTCTCCCTTTAAGGAGGTGATCCAGCCACACCTTCCGGTACGGCTACCTTGTTACGACTTCACCCCAGTCACTAGCCCTGCCTTAGGCATCCCCCTCCTTACGGTTGAGGTAATGACTTCGGGCGTGACCAGCTTCCATGGTGTGACGGGCGGTGTGTACAAGGCCCGGGAACGAATTCACCGCCGTATGCTGACCGGCGATTACTAGCGATTCCTCCTTCATGCAGGCGAGTTGCAGCCTGCAATCTGAACTGAGGCCGGGTTTGCTGGGATTCGCTGGCTCTCGCGAGTTCGCTGCCCTTTGTCCCGACCATTGTAGTACGTGTGTCGCCCAAGACGTAAGGGGCATGCTGACTTGACGTCATCCCCACCTTCCTCCGGTTTGTCACCGGCAGTCTCCTTAGAGTCCCCAACTTAATGCTGGCAACTAAGAACGAGGGTTGCGCTCGTTGCGGGACTTAACCCAACATCTCACGACACGAGCTGACGACAGCCATGCACCACCTGTGTTCGCGCTCCCGAAGGCACCCCCAGCTTTCACCAGGGTTCGCGACATGTCAAGTCTTGGTAAGGTTCTTCGCGTTGCATCGAATTAAACCACATACTCCACCGCTTGTGCGGGCCCCCGTCAATTCCTTTGAGTTTCACACTTGCGTGCGTACTCCCCAGGCGGGATACTTAACGCGTTAGCTTCGGCACGGCTCGGGTCGATACAAGCCACGCCTAGTATCCATCGTTTACGGCTAGGACTACAGGGGTATCTAATCCCTTTCGCTCCCCTAGCTTTCGTCCCTGAGTGTCAGATACAGCCCAGTAGCACGCTTTCGCCACCGATGTTCTTCCCAATCTCTACGCATTTCACCGCTACACTGGGAATTCCTGCTACCCCTACTGCTCTCTAGTCTGCCAGTTTCCACCGCCTTTAGGTCGTTAAGCAACCTGATTTGACGGCAGACTTGGCTGACCACCTGCGGACGCTTTACGCCCAATAATTCCGGATAACGCTTGCCTCCCCCGTATTACCGCGGCTGCTGGCACGGAGTTAGCCGAGGCTGATTCCTCAAGTACCGTCAGAACTTCTTCCTTGAGAAAAGAGGTTTACAATCCAAAGACCTTCCTCCCTCACGCGGCGTTGCTCCGTCAGGCTTTCGCCCATTGCGGAAAATTCCCCACTGCTGCCTCCCGTAGGAGTCTGGGCCGTGTCTCAGTCCCAGTGTGGCTGCTCATCCTCTCAGACCAGCTACTGATCGTCGCCTTGGTAGGCTCTTACCCCACCAACTAGCTAATCAGACGCAAGCTCTTCTTCAGGCCAATTAGGTTTCACCTCGCGGCATATCGGGTATTAGCAGTCGTTTCCAACTGTTGTCCCCGTCCTGAAGTTAGATTCTTACGCGTTACTCACCCGTCCGCCACTAGAATCCGAAGATTCCCGTTCGACTTGCATGTGTTAGGCACGCCGCCAGCGTTCATCCTGAGCCAGGATCAAACTCTCCATGATGAATCGTTTGATTCTTTTGACTTTTTTTTCGTCTCCCCCTTGCGGGTTTGACTTCTTTGTTATAGAATTGCTTCTAAACGAGGCTTTTTTGCTTGGCTTTCAAACTATTGTTTTGTCTAGGTTCCAGCGTCGTTGGTTTCGCTTCGCTTTCGCTTCGCTTCAACCGCGCATTTACCAATGTATCTAACTTCCCTAAGTTTGTCAACCCCTTTGGGCAAATTTTTTTGATCTTTTTTCTATCCCTTGCTCCGTAAGCTTTTC
>NZ_JACJQV010000025.1 GCF_014696875.1 Microcystis wesenbergii FACHB-1317
CTTCGTCATTTTATCTTGGTGTTTTGTGCCTATACATTTATCCTGTGGCATAAGTTGACTGGGGGATTGCAAAGGCGGTGGGCGAATCGACCTTTAAACACTTTTGTGGAAGCCTTGGCAGCTTTTCGGACAGCGATGTCTTTCCGTTTCTTTGAGTGGCTGACCGAGAATCGGGATGTGTTTGCCGCTTACAAAGCCAGTTTAGGCTTTGTTTGGGCTTGAAATTTGTTTAAGTCCCATTAATCTCCGTTAACTGATGATATTTTAAGGAGTCAGATAATCCTTTGGCTATCGCCAACGCCACCGCTCTATTCTCAAATTCTCTTCGGGATAGTTGGCGGATTTTTTCTTGGGCATAATTCTTTTCTTGCTCGATTTTTTTCTCTAATTTTTTCAAGTATGATTTTTGTCTAGCTTGACTTTCAACTAGCAACCATCTTGGTTCTATCCCCCCATAGTTAGAGATGGTTTCCCTCCAGGAATAACCCGGTATTTCTGCATCGGTTAACTCTTTTTCTGCTCAAGGGGTGACAAAGAGGTTTAAAGGTAGGCAGGATAAAGACTCTAGCCAAATGTACCCCAAAGAAATAGAGTGGTTGCCATAACCACTCAAAAATTTAAAATGTTACCATCATTCTATCAGGCTTGTTTACAAGCTAATCTGAGCGAAGCACAATATCTTACCCGGCAAATCCTCATACTGCTCTTACAAGGTCACAGAACGGTACAATTAGAGAGATTAGCTGCCCTATTTCCTCAACCAATTACCTTTGAAAGCAGAAGAAGAAATTTACAGAGGTTTCTTAAGTTACCGCAATTAAGGGTGAAATTGTTATGGTTTCCGCTAATTAAACACATTATTAAGCAAGAGTTTAGCAGAAAAAATAAAAATCGACATCAAAGAAGAAAACTGAAAAAACTTAGGCATCTAGGACATCTGTTATTGGTAATCGACAGAACGGATTGGAAAGGAAGAAATTTATTTGTAGCCAGTGTTATTTGTGGAAAAAGAGCCTTACCTGTGTACTGGATATTGCTAGATAAAAAAGGAAGTAGTAATCTGGGGGAACAAAAAAAATTTCGCCAAGCCTGTGTTAAAACTCTTAAAATCTTATCCAGTCGTCGTGATCGGTGAGCGAGAATTTCAGAGTGTTCAACTAGGAAAGTGGCTAGACGAAAAGGGTATAGCCTTTATTCTGAGGCAAAAGAAGGGAATATCTTTGCTGTTATCAGGTGAAGACAAATATCAACCTCTAAAAGCTCTGGATATTCAACCAGGGACTGAGCAGTTTTTCTCAGGAATTTATTAGACAGATTCTCATAAACTTGGACCTTTTAATTTGGCAACTCGCGGTCAGAGACGCTATCGTAGTAAACAAGCCGAAGCTCCCTGGTATCTTATTACTAATCTTGACTCTTTAGAGAAGACTTTAAAGTTATATGAATCTCGTTTGGGAATTGAAGCTATGTTCAAAGATTGTAAAACGGGAGGTTATAATATCGAGAAGACTAAAGTTAGTGAACCTCGCTTTTTAGCTCTTGTTTTATTGATTGCTATCGCCTATTATTTAAATACGATACGGGGTCAACAACTCAATATTTTACCCCACCGTGTTTATATTTGTCGCCTCAAAGAATCTAATCGTTCTGCTGAAAGACATAGTGATTTTTGGATAGGTACTTATGGTACTTTTTGGGTTGAGTCGATGGATACTTTCTCGGAACTTGCCTTTTCTTTGATCCGCCTCAAACCCCAGAAAAACCCTTATTTCTCCAAAGGGTTAACGGCTATGAGCCTTATAAAGCAAGCTTTTTAACTGTTCTGTCACCCCTTGAGCTTTTTCTGAGATGCTATCGACTAACTCTTGAGCCTCTTTAATGCTGAAGGGGACTCGAGACAACCAACGCATTTCTCTCATTAGTTTTAAATTCTCTTTGCTATAGAGGGCGCTAAGCTGTTCGTAATTTAAATTGCTCGTTGAGACGAGGCAAGAGGCACTCTTGCAAAAGGCAACAGTAAAGAGATTGGGGGGGTTCAGCTAATCTAAGAATAAGCGGTTTAAATGCGTCTTAGCTTATCGCCGACTATTAAGTACCTAAGCAAAATTAATTACACATTTCGATAAAGCTTTTGCCTATTGCCTATTGCCTTTTGCCTATCCTAACCAAGAAATTAATTTTGCACGACTACTTAAACTGTCAAAGTCAACTGGTTTTTTAAATTCTCGGGCGATTTGACCAAAAACCGCTTTGTCCGCTTCATTTCCGTCCCCTACTTTCAGGAATAAAGGTACATCTCCATCCCCACTTACGATTAAGTCAATCATAAATTGTTTCAAGTCAGGTCGTCGGTCGCGGGAGTATCCGTAGGTAATTTTTATTGGCTGTTGTCTGGTTTCAATTTCTTCTCCAACTGCTCCTGATTTCAGGATTTCTACTGTTGGGTATTCCTTATTATAGCAATTCTCTGACTTATGAGGTACAGTAGCAACAGTGAGTAAACCAATTGCGAATATCTTTTTGAGTAACTTCTAACATAGCCAATTCAATCCCTTCTATTAAGTCTT
>NZ_JACJQV010000026.1 GCF_014696875.1 Microcystis wesenbergii FACHB-1317
ATGATTTCCTGACCTAAGATCACATTTTATTCTTTTTTCCACTTCAATCTAAAAATCGAGAAAAAAGCAAAACATTCTATTATACCATAAAAAAATTATGCAAGAGGTCTATTTTGTTTTTGCTTTTCCGTTATTGTCCAAGACAGAGGTGGTTTATATTCACCATTTTTACCATTCTTTGGAAAAAAGATAGGACAATATGCGATCTTTACCTGATTTTCCCATCGCTGTTTAAGAAGTTTTACTTCAGTAGAAACTCGAGACAACTGGGTAGTATCACGGACGCTGAATAAGGTCAGTAAAGGACCTATTATCGCCTGCCACCAACCTCCACCGCCACTCTCATTTTTGGAGGGTTCAGTCTTAGGAAAAGCATTAATTTGTAACAAAAGAACTCGTTTAATGTTAAGTCCTTTGTTGGGTTCTAGCCATTCATTGAGCCATTCCACCATCGTCACCACACCAGAATTGTCGAAATAGCCACCATCAGCAATATGATAATTCCCCTTCCCTTTCCCCTTCTGGTTTTTATTTTCACCAACATAGCGAGAAATAGGCGATACATAAGAAAAAGTTGCTGAGAGCCTTGCGGCTGTGACAACATCAATGTCATATCCCGCATAAAGGGTGTTAAAATCCACTGATTTGTTGCTACTAGGTTTACAAAAAGTCATCGGTGAAATTAGAAATCGACGACCATCTTCAACCAGAGTCGCATTGAAAATAGGGATGGGAATTTTACCATTTAAAATTTGTTCGCTCCAAGTAGATAAAAATTGTTTGCTATTGGGATTTTTTAACTCTCCTTGCCAATCTGTCTCTATTACTTTTCCCCGATCGCACATTTTAGGAGCGAGAAAAGGAAGCCCAATAATGCGCCATAAATCAGGATAAGCTAATCCCCAACCTACCGCATCCAAACTATCTTCAGTAGCACTCTTAAAGATATTTTCAAACTCCTTAGACTCAGGATATCCTTTATCGGCAAAGCGATCGAGATAATACATCGTTCCAACTGAACCACCTGAAACAGAGCTAATAAAACCAATTGACTTGGTAAACGAATTACCTAGCATATCTTGTAATCCCGTCAGGACTTGAACTATCCAGCCTGCGGCTTGAATGCCGCCCCCACTCGCACAGACAACTACTAAGGTCTTTTCCTTTTCTTCTTCTTGATACTCGAGTCGTTTTTCTATTGCCTTTTTGAAATCCTTGGGATCGTATTTGTTTGCCTCATTTAAGTTTAATTCAAAAAAGTGATCCACCTTAAACAGCGCATACATCAAAGCAACAATAACCACAAAGAGCAGAAAGACAGGAACGCGATAGTAATCGAAATAGAAGGTTAGGCTTCCAGACAAGGGTGCTATCATCATGATGATTAGCATCACATACATTAGGGCAGCCGCTTCTTTTTTCTTGTCGGATGGTTGAGATTGTGGCTGAAATTTCCAACCAATGATGCCATAGACGATGAAGGCAACTATAAAAAAAGCGATGTTACTCAGATGACCTTCAAGGAATTGCTGTGGTTTTGGCTGTGTTCCTATAATATAGCCTTCAGTTTTATGTCTGGTAATGAATTCAACGAAACTAATGAGTAACTTATTGTTAGCAAAGTTAGTAAATATCCAGGTTTTCGTCTGAATCACTGCAAACAACAGCACCAAACTCAATAACACGCTGAAAATCACTCCTTGGATGGGATTCTTTTCTTTAATTTCCTCTTTTGAAAGCTTATAAGAGGTGAAGCAGATCGGTAAACTCAAAGCGATCGCCAACCCATATTGCCAGATGTCAGAAATTTCGAGCCACGGTGATAGTCCAAAACGATCTGGCGCACCTTTGAGAAGCATATAGGCATTAATAATGACCCCTATTGCCGCCATGTTTGCACTGACAATTACAGAGATAAGTTGCCACGGACCACGAAGAACAAATAAATTTCTCAGCATGGCTGGCAGCCATAAGGTAGCTATTAGAGGGAGTGTCACCAGCAGTAAACCCCAGAGAATAGGCGCACGCAAGAAAAAAAGATATTTCCAGAAAGAATCAGGAATGTGCCACCAAACCACTACAGCGATCGCAATTATGCCGATGCCGATGATGATCTGTGGAATGTAGTTTAGTTTCTGTTTTGAATTCGTAGTGTTCATGATTTTGTCCTATTTTCAAAGTGTTAAGTAGGCGATAGAGATGATTGACAGAGTGAAACTGCTGTTATGTAGTCTGCACCATTATTCCTGAAAATTCTCATTATCATTAACGATAAAAGTCTGGTGGTTGTGGTGGCTTTCCGCAGACATCTTTGATTTTTTTATTAACGTCTAATGATGAGAATGGGAGGAGTTGATTATAACCAGAATAATGTTAATAGGCATTATTAGGAGAAAGAGAATTATCAACTCTAACTTTATCACTCCCTTGGCAAATGATTTTTTTCAAAGCCAAGGGTTAAGTGAGGCAGAGGAGGATAGGGGCGATCGCTCCCAAAAGAGAAAGTCCCGATGCCAAAGTTGGCACCGCCAAGCATGAAAATATGATAGCCTCCAACTAAGGCTAAGACAAAAAGGTTGTTCCCTCAATAGAGCTTTATAGCCTGAGAGGCAGTCG
>NZ_JACJQV010000027.1 GCF_014696875.1 Microcystis wesenbergii FACHB-1317
TAACTGATAACTGATAACTGATAACTGATAACTGATAACTGATAACTGATAACTGATAACTGATAACTGATAACTGATAACTGATAACTGATAACTGATAACTGATAACTGATTAAAGACAGTTTTGCTGCCAGAGTAGTTCTTTTTCGATTCCCTGTTTTTCTCCGGGGGGGACAGTCCTTTCCCGCATAATATAAAGTTGCAGGGATTTAATTTGTTGATCACTACCGTGCTGCTGATTCCAGTTTTGACAGAGATACTGACCAAACTCTCTATAAACTGACCGACCGATAGCTCGATTAAGATTAATAAAATATACCCGCCACTGCATGGTTTTATACAAACGATTGCGATCGCTATCCGTCGGTTTATCCCAAATTACCGGCTGTCCTTCTCTAAATATATCTACCGTGGAACCATCGGCTAATTGACTGACTGCCACAAACCAAGCATCATCGCGAGGGGGGCTAGGGGAGAAAATAGTCCAATATTGGTCTAAACGGGTAACTCTTGCCAGAATATCAATTGTATTAAAAGTACGACGGGTGAGCAAGCGATCAAGAGACTGAATTAGAGGTGTATTTAAATCGCCTCTATCGACCGATTGCCGGACAAAACTGCGTAAATTCCAGATACTGGTCAACAAGAAGAAGAAAATTACCAAAATATTTAAAGGTAAAGAGGATTTAATCGTCAGGGGACGAAACTTGAGAGGTTTGGTGAAATTGCCCATAAAACGACGATGGGAGGCAATCCACTCATAAATTCTCGTTCCCAGGGTCATGAGGGGCGGTAAACGCAAAATTGGCGCTAAAAACCAGAAAATCGGCGAAAGACTGACAATATAAACCAATGCTGACCATTTAAACCGACGTTTTCCCTGCCAATCTTCCACCACCCAAGAATTTTGGGCCACCATATCCTCGTATATTGAGGGGTTATCCTGCGCGACTAACAGGGGAGTGCCGGGTAAAATGAGAAAAGTGCGGAGAAGATGAACAACTTTCTTGCAAAATCCACAATCTCGATCATAATTAATCCTTAAACCTTCTCTTTCTGGGTTTCTCATCCGTTTTTGTCCCCAATCCCAGACAAGACTAGGTATGATGGGCAACCAATGGGTAACACTCAAGAAAGGGAAAACCCCTAAATGTAGAATCAGTGCAAAAACCGTATGCAAGAAAATAAAGGAAACTACGGCGATTATTTTAAATAAACTATTGCGAAGGGGAACAAACATCAAGAGCGGACCGAACCATTCAAAGCCTAGTGCTGAAATTGTTAGGAATTTGAGGAATTGCTGCGGTAAAGTCAGTAAAAAACTCCCCAAAGCGGTGGCGTATTGATCGTAACTAAGAGAGTAATAAACGGCTGTACCGTCAGGCCACCAAGTCTCACTTTTGAGTTTAAAGACCACTGACCACATATAGATGTAACACACCTGTATCATAAAAGCCACCGTGGCAGCCGAAACTACGCGCTTGGGTAGGGGGTTGGGATTGGTGTTTAAGGCACTTTCCACGGAATAACAGGCACCGAGGGGTAAAAACATCGCCCAGAATAATACTGCCCGGATTACGTCATCGGCGGCAAATAGTAACAGGGGGTTGCGATGATGTAAAGAGACGATTAGCGCCCAAGTGGCGATCGTGGCTAAACGGGTATGATAGCCAATTAAAAGCAATAATGCGATCGCTATAGCGACAATAAACAGGATACTCTGCACCAGTACCGAGTCACTGAGAGCAAAAATAGACCAGTAAAAAGGACTAGCAGAAACTTTCGATAAGCTTCCTAGGGGTAAAACCCCTAATTCACTGTAATGGGCAGTTACTTGGCTAAAACGAACCGATAAATCCACTAAAACCACTAACGCCAAGGCAATGCGAAATAAAGCCAGCGATCGCAGGTCAAACCCGAAAATCTCTGCCAGTCTTTGTCTAAATGATTTTGTCATTATCGCCATAGGATGATGATTCCCTCCACTTCTTCAATAAACCTACTTTATAGCAAGTAAAAAGGCCAAAGGCAAAAGAAAGCTGTCAGTATTCTCCGAGTCAGTATTCTCCGAGTCAGGACTCATCGTTCGCTCAATTTTTCGGGAGTGAAGGAGTAAAATCGGTTGAAAGACTTGCCCCGTAAAGAGTAGAGCGAAACCAGCGACTTCAATAGACCTCTTGCATAATTTTTTTATTGTATAGTAGAAGGCTTGGCTTTTTTCTCGATTTTTAGATGGAAGTGGAAAAAAGAATAAAAGGCTCTTCGGTAATTGTTATGCAAATAATTAACTTAAAATAAAATTCGATGAGAGAGCCTACGCCCAAAAATAGCTGAAACCCATACAGAAAAAGACTTTAAGCACAAACTGGTTAATACCAAAAGATAGACAATTGAGTTAAGATTTAATATAATAACCAAAAACCAGAGTATTTTACTTATGATACTTGACAAATTTTTGAACCTAAAAGGAACCTGTATTCAAGGCTATCTACACCTATAAAATATCGGTATAGTTTGCCGAATCGAATCGAAAAATCAAAAAGCCATCTGTCCTCGTTGTGGGTTAGAGAGCGATAAACTACACCAAAATCATCGACATTTAGTCAAAGATTTACCAATCTCAGGTCAAC
>NZ_JACJQV010000028.1 GCF_014696875.1 Microcystis wesenbergii FACHB-1317
ATGTTCTTAATAACTCTCCACAACGGTCGTCCGTTGCTTCTTTTTCTCCTATTTTCCATCCCGTTATCCCTTCCCGACTTCTTTGATGTTCATTTACCCACGTTTCTAGACAACACATTCTATGATCTCCTTCGCTGATGATATAGGTCAGTAATAATACTGCTAGTTCCCCATAGCTTAATCCTGTGCGATTTCCGTGAGGCTTTTCCAGATTCTCGTCTATCATCTCTGCCACTTTCATTTGTTTTAACCAATGAATAATCACCGGGAGATCATCTATTCGTTCTGACTTTATCTGTGTGGGAATTTTCTTAACTCCTTCAACCAAACCCTTTACTACACAAGGATTTTAACCTTTTTTGTCCTCGATCGCTTTTTTATTTAAGCGAACGGTGAGTTTAGTAGCTAATATCATCTGGTTTGTTGAACATAAGCGCAATCCCGAACAGTTTCCCAAAAATTATTTTAAGGGGGTGCGAGAAGCCTTCTGGTTTGTGTCAGTTACCACAACAACAGTCGGCTATGGCGATAAAGTTCCAGTGACTGCAACCGGCAGGCTTATTACTCATTTGTGGATGTGGATTTCCCTAGCGATTACCTCTTCAATTACGGCAGGTTTGGTGACAACCTTTACCCTAGCATTGACCCAGCAACCTGCTAAAGAGTTGAGCAATCTTCAAGATTTACAAAATAAAAAAGTTGCCCTATTGGCAGGAAGTTCTTATTTGATCAATCTCACGGCTGAATATAAAATTACTCCTGTCTTGGCCAACAGCCTATACCAAGCTATTAATTTAATGTATAGCGGTCAGGTAGATGCGGTTCTTGATTCCTATCGAGTCTTAAAATATTATCTCGATGAAAATCCGAGGGTAGCTTTGACAATTCTGCCTATTTATTCATCTTTCTTGACCTATGGCTTTGTCTTACCTCAAAATAGCCCCCTCCTCAATAAACTCAATATTGATATACTTCAGATGCAGCAGGATAAGACAATTTCAAACATTATTGATAAGTGGATTGAGTGACAGTCTTTTTCCTTTCCTTACTCTAAGCGATCGCTGCAAACATTCCCTTTAATTTCTCTGTAAGTTGATGTAACTCTGCAATGATAAAACTCAAAGATATTACTTCTTCAGTTTGATCTTCTGGAATCGTTTCTAAATAATCCGTTAACCTATGTAAACTTTGGTTAAAATTGGGCATAGATAAGGAGTTAATCCCTGTTTGTTGTATTTGTTGCAAATTCTCAAATGTTTTCGTCACCTGTTCAATAAACTCATCTAATCCGGGCAGTGTTTGGGAAGGCTGAAACTGCTGAAGATGTTGTCGGAGGGTAGTCACTCCATTAATAAAACTAACCCCATTGAGAATCAACTCTGTTGTTCCTACCACATTACCCTGAAATTGCTTTGGTTCTCGTCTCATGCGCTGGACAGTAGCTAAAGCATTATCACTAGCTAATTCAGCTTGACGGCGGCTTAAATCTAAGATTTTGGCACTTTGAGCTTGTCCTTGATAAGCGGCGGCCACAGTTTGAAAATAACTGACACTCTTTTCTAGTAAAATGCCAATTCTTCGGGGTAGGGAACGTCTCTGCCAAATCGGCCAAAGATAGTAACTGATAACTGCCAAAACTCCCCCCAATACAGTATGAAAAACCCTCGTCTCGGCTAACTGCCAATCTTTGGGTACGTCTAGATCTAGAATCAGCACAATTAGCATGGTCAGAAAGAGCATAAAGAAAGCATAATTGACAAAACGGAAGGCAGCAGTTAGGGCAGCTAAGATAATTGGAATTATTATTAGTAGGTTTAGATCTTGAATCTGCAAAACTATGGGAGTTACTAAGATTACCCCTAAAATAGTGCCACCAATGCGCTGTATAGCCTTTTGGATTGTGCCACCATAATCTGGCTGGAGAACAAACAGGACCGTTAAAGCCATCCAATAACCGTGATGCCAATGGAGTAGAATGGATACAAACACGGCAAAAGTAGTGACAGTGGCTAGACGCATGGCCGCAGTAAAATTAATCGACTCAAAAGTCCAGTTATTTTTCAATATTTCCCAAAAAGGGGTGACAGGGGTTAAGGGAACTGATTGGAGTGCCACCTTAGATCTCTTGCATAAGTCTAGACAAAATAGGATAAAATAGTCCAAGAGTTAAGATTGAAAGATGAATTACGAACAAGTAAAAACTTTAAAGCCAACAGAGTTCAAACGCTTGTGTGGCCTGTATCCAGATACATTTAAGGATATGGTAACAGTCCTAAAGGCAGAAAAAGTTTGGCAAAAAAAGACAGGTAGACCGAGCAAATTGAGTACAGAAGACCAACTACTAATAACATTAGAGTATTGGCGAGAATATCGCACCTATTTTCATCGGGGAAATAGCTGGGGTATTAACGAATCAACGGCGTATAGAATTGTTAGGAAAGTAGAGAATATTCTCATCAAATCAGGTCTGTTTAATCTACCTGGAAAAAAAGCCCTATTAGAAAGTAATAGTGAAAGAGAAGTAATAGTGGTGGATGTGTCAGAACATGAGATAGAAAGACCCAAAAAAAAACAGAAATCATACTAGAGTGGCAAGCAGGGATACCACACATTAAAGTCGCAAGTCGTTGCCGATCTCGCGCAGCGAGCGCGTTGCGACCAAAAAAGCGAGCAGGTAATCTGTGTCCGTTGTGAGA
>NZ_JACJQV010000029.1 GCF_014696875.1 Microcystis wesenbergii FACHB-1317
GAAATAATTAGTTATTTCGAGCAAAGGACAACGAATGGGGTGGTCGAGGGAATCAACAATAAACTGAAACTAATAAAACGGAGAGGCTATGGCTTTAGAAACTTTCGGAATTTTTGGGTTAGAAGTATGTTATCTTGGCATCTTGTATGTTGATTTAGCATAAAGGGTAACGAAGAGCCGAACAATAGAAGTTAAAACTTCATATTGGATTGAAAAAAGGACGTTAGAAAATCGTTCATTATTTGAACAATTAAATCATGAATTACATCGAGGAGAATCAGAAACAATCGCCTTGGCAATTGCTTTAGGTGCTGATAGAGTGATTATGGATGAAAATCCAGGCAGAAAAAAGGCAGTAAGTTTAGGATTGAATGTAATTGGTGTTTTAGGGATTTTGCTAATAGCAAAACGTCGAGGATTAATTTCAGCAATTAAGCCATTAATGGATGATTTAATATCTCAAGCTGGCTTTCGGATTAATCGAGCATTATATTTAGATGTTTTACAATCAGCACAGGAAGAAAAGGGAGTTTTATGATTTGCTTTTGTGTAGTTAGAAACTGAAATTACAACAAAATTAGCAAACAAAAAAAGACATTAAACCCATCGCTTACGCCGAGTAGGATTAGTTAATGGAGAATTTACTGTCTCTGTTTGTCCTTTTTTTTAAGGAGTGATTATATCTAAAATATCTCGATACAAAGGCGCACATTTTCCAGCCATTTCTAAACCTGTATTTAGTCCTTCACTTGAAAAATATAAATCTTTTCGATCTACAGCGCGAATAATTTTATCTCTATCACTTTTAGGCAAATCACCCCAACCAGCTTCACAGTAAGCATCTGGATGGGTTCCATAAGCAAATTTCTTAAATGCCTTAGAGTCTAGTTCTAGTTTTGAAAATCCTTGAGGATCTGATTTTAGTTTATCCTCAATTTTTTCTTGTAATTTTTTACCTACATTTTTGAGAAATTGCTGACCATTAGGAGTTAGTTTTTGATAGGTTTCTGTCATAAATATTCTAAGATACTTATCTCCAAAACCTAAGTAGTAATCGGGTGCTTTTTGGTTCGGATTTCTTCTTCTAAAGTCTTCTTCACGGAATTTATAATAGTCTAAATTTCCAAGTTCAACTTTTGGATCAGATTTATTTTTTCCTTCATTTTGCCGAATTTCATAATATTTCAGGCTTCCGGGTTGACCCACAGGGAATGGTGTAGGAGATTTTGTGAAGATAAAACTAGCTAAAATACCTTCAGTAATTTTTCGATCAAATATTTTATTGATATTAAGTATTCCTCCGTAGTCTCCTTCATTATGCATATTAATTGCAATTTTATGTTTTTTATCAAAACTGGATAGACAAACTTGTATATAATCATCTACAGTAACCTGGCGATAAAGTATTGCATTTTCACCTGCAATTTTCATCGAATAAAGAAAAGTATAACCACTAAAAGATTGATTTTGCAAATTTCTAATTTCACTTATTGAGCAAGGTGTCCATTCATTATTCGCAATATAGATTTCTGCACTTTCATAAAACGAACCATCCCAATGAAAATCAGAAGCTTGCCGTAGACATTGAATATATTTATATAATGATGGATTGTAAATACTAATAGTGGTAGCATTATTCTTGAGTGCGCGGTAATTAGCAGGAATTTTGAAAGCTAAACCATAATCATCAAGACGAATTTCACGGGTTTCTGTAGCTGGTTTAGATAAGCTAGGTTCTTTACCACAAGCATCCATCGTTCGTTGTGCATTAGCTGGTAATTGAACATTAAAGTACCCTAATAATAAAATGAATGTTGCGATAGAAAACTTCTTGATAAAATTGCCGTTACTTAGATTACTAAAAACTGCGCCACCATTAACCCCAGTATTATCCCGGAAAGTGAGATTTCTTAGGGTTGGACTAGCACCCGAAACATACACCCCACCGCCATTACCTTGATTTCCTGTCGTACCAGTAGCATTACCCCCAGTAATAGTAAACCCATCAAGAATAGCAGTGTTCGTCAGCGGACTAACAACCGAACCCGTTGCTGTTACCACATGATAGGAATTATCCGCAATCCCCGCTACCCCAATTTCACCGCTTAAAATGGTGACATTTGTATTAATATTACGCTGATCTCGTGCGGTTTCTGTTCCGGCAAATCCGCCATAAATACCGACATTATTTTTTAAGGTGAAGGTTGCATTCCTGTCAGTCCCCGTCGTCGGTTTATAAGTACCCGCAGACACCCAAATCTCATCGCCAGCTTGCGCCGCAGTTAGCGCACTTGCTAAACTGCCATAAGCATTATTCCAAGCTGAACCATTACCAGTCGCACCAGACTTAACGTAGATGATAGCCATGATATACCTCGTGTAAAAAAGATGGTACAGAGTCAATAGGGAATCCACCCGAAACTTAGTTCGAGTTAGATAAAGTTGATAAGTAAGCGAATAGTCGAGAAAACTGCCTCTAAAGACACCAAAACTATTAATCAAGCTTGGATGTCAGAAAATTTAGCACTGGTTAGGGATAATGCTTAGATTGTAGAGGCGAATAATCATAAGTCCCGTTTATTTTTTTTTTTTTCATTCATCAGCAGAGCTTATTAAATAAATCGAGCAGAGAGACAATATCTGGTATAATGCCACTCCTGCAAGGATTTACCTAGGGATAAGCCGATTTATGTTGCTAAGGTTATATTTTGATAAACTTTTGTCAAGTTAGCCAGATAATCAAGTTATTTTGTGATCAGTTAGTTTAGGGAGAGGTAGTGATTCGGTAGTAGTGGTAAGCCATCTTGCTTATCTGGACTGAGTCGTGTAGAATATTTACTAATAAAAATAATTGCTTGATAAATGTTGGGGATTTGGTTTTTATGA
>NZ_JACJQV010000003.1 GCF_014696875.1 Microcystis wesenbergii FACHB-1317
ACTAAAGGGTTTTCGACAATTATCGCACTTAAATTGACGACGATTAACTTGTAAGTACACTGGTTGGACTGAGATTGGTAAATCTTTGACTAAATGTCGATGATTTTGGTGTAGTTTATCGCTCTCTAACCCACAACGAGGACAGATTGCTTTTTGATTTTTCGATTCGATTCGGCAAACTATACCGATATTTTCTAGGTGTAGATAGCCTTGAATAGAGGTTCCTTCTAGGTTCAAAAATTTGTCAAGTATCATAAGTAAAATACTCTGGTCTTTGGCTATTATATCAAATTTTAACTCAATTGTCTATCTTTTGGTATTAACCTGTTTGTGCCGTAAGTCTCTCCCTGTATGAATCTAAGCTATTTTTGAGACTAAGTACTCTCATCGAATTTTATTTTAAGTTAATTATTTGCATAACAATTACCGAAGAGCCCTAGATGCCATGATCAAGTCATGTCTGTCCCTGACTAAAATAGAATCAGCGTTTCCCGAAGGGACTTAATTCCATGACGATTATCACTCTTTCACGTTATGTCACCAGAAACAATGAGATTTTAGGTGGAGAGCCAATTATTGAAGGCACTCGCACATCTATTCGCGCAATCGTCGGTCTGTGGCGATTAGGTGTGATGCCAGAGGAAATTCCAACTCATTTACCTCATTTGACCTTAGCACAAGTGTTCGATGCCTTGAGTTTTTATTTGGATCATCAAGCAGAAATTAACGAGTACATTGAGCGTAACCAAGTCCCCGATGAGTTGGTGCATCCTTCTGTAAAGGCAGCTTTGGGTAAGCTATGAGCATATTTGCTTCCCTTTACATGGACGAAGATATGTCGGCGTTAGTGGGACTTAGGCATTTTCGGGCAGCAAAAAAGGCTCAAACCATTACGGGACAAAGGGTTAACCTCGATTTATGATTTTCCTTGATCTATCTGGGTTTCAGCGATTTTGGGCTTCTCGAAGTAAATCCCAAGCAGGGATTGGGGTTGAGGCTTTTCTCGATTTGTTTTTTGTCTAAGTCCCATTAGTTGCAACACTTCTGCGTTCTCGTGGTTTAGATGTCACCACTGTTCCTGAGCAGTCAACTTTAGGCAAAACTGACAGCGAACAATTAGAATTTGCAGCTTCTTTAGGTAGATGCCTTGTAACCCACAACCGGGTTGATTTTGAACGATTGCATCTTCAATTCATAGAGGAAGGCAGAGAACATTGTGGAATTATTGTTGTCCCTCAGAAAACTGCCTACGAGGTCGTGCAACGGGTTGGTATTTTAGTTAACACGTTGACTGTTGATAGTATTAATAATCAGTTACTATACGCATGATTTCTCCGCCAACTTACACTCTAAGCAAAAGCCAGCTAACAAGTCGATGAAGCGGCAATGTTCTAGTTCATCCATCGCCGCTCTGGTAGAGTGTGTTAATGAAATCTAACACACCTCTTTTTTTTCTAGTCAAACTATTTTTGACTAATCTCGAATGCTAAGTCGTATCTGTAAAAACAAACATCAAAGGCAAGAAAAAAATTCATCTGTCCTAAGGTTTGCAGAAAAGGTTTTTAGATTTATCGAGCAAACCCTAATTAGCGATAAAATGGCTGTGATCTTCAAATTTGACCTGTTATATGACTAATCGCTCAGAAGTTGAGTCGGCTATTAAGCAACTGCCAGAGAGTGAAGTCCGCGCTCTGGCAAACTGGCTTCAAGACTATCTTGATGAGATGTGGGATAGACAAATTGAAGCGGACCTAGCATCGGGAAAATTAGATCTCCTCATCGCTCAGGCAGAAGAGGATATGGCAACCAACAACGTCAGAGATCTCGATGAAGTCCTTCGCAACGTCTGAATTCTGGAAAGCTTATACTGAACTGTCACCTGAGATGCAAGAGCAGGCGCGGAAAGCTTATCGACTCTGGCAGCAAAACTCACTTCACCCATCGTTGCATTAGATCTCTTGCATAAGTCTAGACAAAATAGGATAAAATAGTCTAATGGGACTTAGGCGTTTTCGGTCAGCAAAAAAGGCTCAAACCATTACGGGACAAAGGGTTAACCTCGATTTATGATTTTCCTTGATCTATCTGGGTTTCAGCGATTTTGGGCTTCTCGAAGTAAATCCCAAGCGGGGATTGGAGTTGAGGCTTTTCTCGATTTGTTTTTTGTCTAAGTCCCACTAAGAGTTAAGATTGAAAGATGACTTACGAACAAGTAAAAACTTTAAAGCCAACAGAGTTCAAACGCTTGTGTGGCGTGTATCCAGATACATTTAAGGATATGGTAACAGTCCTAAAGGCAGAAAAAGTTTGGCAAAAAAAGACAGGCAGACCTAGCAAATTGAGTACAGAAGACCAACTACTAATAACATTAGAGTATTGGCGAGAATATCGCACCTATTTTCATCGGGGAAATAGCTGGGGTATTAACGAATCAACGGCGTATAGAATTGTTAGGAAAGTAGAGAATATTCTCATCAAATCAGGTCTGTTTAATCTACCCGGAAAAAAAGCCCTATTAGAAAGTAATAGTGAAAGAGAAGTAATAGTGGTGGATGTGTCAGAACATGAGATAGAAAGACCCAAAAAAAAACAGAAATCATACTAGAGTGGCAAGCAGGGATACCACACATTAAAGTCGCAAGTCGTTGCCGATCTCGCGCAGCGAGCGCGTTGCGACCAAAAAAGCGAGCAGGTAATCTGTGTCCGTTGTGAGA
>NZ_JACJQV010000030.1 GCF_014696875.1 Microcystis wesenbergii FACHB-1317
ATTTTATCATCAAGATATAGGAATCGGAGACGGCGTTTTGGTCTGAGATTTAATTTAATCGCTGGCATTTACAACTATGAACTTGCTTTAGGCTATCATCAAGTAGCTGAATAGGACTTTTGCAGGAGGTCTCCTGATTACCACGGTGCAAGCTGCCCACGGGGTGGGAATCGCCGCGCCCCAAGTTGCTCGGTCTCTGCGTCTGTTTATCCTTGCTTCTCACCCCAATCCTCGTTATCCCGACGCTCCGATGATGTCACCCACTGCCATGATTAATCCGCGTATTTTGCGGGTGAGCGAGGAAATGGTCAAGGGTTGGGAAGGTTGTCTCAGTGTCCCCAATTGGCGCAGTTTTGTCCCCCGTCATCAGTGGATCGAGGTGGCCTATTGCGATCGCAATGGTCAGGAAATCCGTCAAGTTTTCAGGGATTTTGTCGCGCGCATCTTTCAACACGAATACGATCATCTGGAAGGAATCCTCTTTCTCGATCGCCTTGCTTCTCCGGCGGATTTATACTCGGAGGAAGAATACCATAAAATCAGGAATATTGCTGAATATAAGCGATAAAATCGCAAAATCTGCCTATCTCTTCAAAATAAGTTAAATAACTCAACGGGAATATTTTATCTGGCGACAAAATTTTTGTTGGTAAATCTAAATTGTTTGTTAAAATGATAACGATTATCATTCTAGGAAGTCCAAGATAGCAAACAAACGAACTACTTGACAAGATAGACTAATTATGTAGTAGAACCCTGCCTGCCCTCAATATTTCCGCACCGGAGATAACCCCACAGATGAGGGAATAACCCGATAGCTTTCATTAGTTATCGTCTAGATGCCCAGAAAAATAAATACTCTAGCAAAGGGTATTTATTGACATTGGTAGAATCAGAAAACTTTGCCGATCAATTAACTATTGGAGTCCGTAAAAATATCTATGACCTTAGCTAAATCCAAAGCAATTTTCGACAATGATGACTACAATCACTTTCCCGAAGTGATTACCGAACCTAAATCGCCGGTATCGGAAGCTGAGATGATGCAAGCGGTAAGAACACTGCTGTTAGGATTAGGAGAAGATCCCGATCGCGAAGGTTTACGAGACACTCCCAAACGAGTAGTAAAAGCCCTAAAATTTCTCACTTCTGGTTATCAGCAATCCCTGGATGAATTGCTGAATGGGGCAGTTTTTCACGAGGATGCTAACGAGATGGTTTTAATCCGAGACATCGATATTTTTAGCTCCTGTGAACACCATATTTTACCAATTATCGGCCGCGCTCATGTTGCCTATATTCCTAACGGGAAAGTGATCGGTTTATCGAAAATTGCCCGCATCTGTGAAATGTACGCCAGACGACTGCAAGTGCAGGAACGTTTAACCGCACAAATTGCCGATGCTTTGCAAGGATTACTACAACCTCAAGGGGTAGCTGTGGTGATTGAAGCGACTCATATGTGTATGGTAATGCGCGGGGTTGAAAAACCCGGTTCTTGGACTTCTACGAGTGCCGTGCGCGGTATTTTTGCCGATTCTGCTAAGACTCGTCAAGAGTTTATGAGTTTGATTCGTCATAGTCCCGATTTTCACTAATTAGTCAGGGGGATCAGGATTATTTGATCGTCCTATCCCCGGTTTTTGCCTAGGTAAAAAACTAGAGCAAAACCAGCTATTTACTGTTTACTTTTTATTTTTAACTCGCTGTTATCATGCTGATTCGTCCCCGTCGTCTTCGTTATACTCCAGCGATTCGCCGTCTTGTTCGTGAAACTGAATTAACCGTTAATGACTTGATTTATCCCCTCTTTATCATGGAGGGAGAAAATCAAAAGGTGGCTATTCCTTCTATGCCCGATTGTTATCGTTATTCCCTCGATTTATTGCTCAAAGAAGTAGTTAATGCTTATAATTTAGGCATTAATGCCATCGCTCTTTTCCCCCTGATTGCCGAAGATAAAAAAGATAATTGCGGCAGAGAAAGTTATAATCCCGATGGTTTAGTGCCAAGGGCAGTGAAAGCGATCAAAAAAGAAGTCCCTGAAATAATTATTATCACCGATGTAGCCCTCGATCCTTTTTCGATTTATGGTCATGATGGTATTGTGGAGGACGGGAAAATTCTCAACGATGAAACCCTAGAAGTTTTAGTGAAAATGTCGCTCTCGCAAGCGGCGGCCGGGGCTAATTTCGTCGCTCCTTCCGATATGATGGATGGTAGGGTTGGGGCGATCCGTCGAGCTTTAGATGCGGCTGGCTATTTAGATGTGGGAATTCTCGCTTATACGGCTAAATATGCCTCTGCTTATTATGGTCCCTTCCGAGATGCTTTAGAATCAGCGCCAAAATTTGGTGATAAGAAAACCTATCAAATGGATGGGGCTAATAGTCGGGAAGCCTTACGGGAAGCCAGTTTAGATATAACAGAAGGGGCAGATATTATTATGGTTAAGCCCGCTCTGGCCTACCTCGATATTATCCGTCGTCTGCGCGATAGTAGCCATCTTCCCGTCGCCGCTTACAATGTTAGTGGTGAATACGCAATGATTAAAGCGGCGGCAAAACAGGGCTGGATTGACGAAAAAAGCCTGATTTTGGAAACTTTAACCAGTATGAAACGAGCGGGGGCCGATTTGATTTTGACCTATTTTGCTCTCGATGTGGCATTAATGAAACAGGAAAGCCGATTTTAGGGTTTTTGCCAGCGAAATTGATAGACATTATCCTGCGCTCCCCATACCTGCCGACCAAGGCTATAGATCTCTTGCAAAAGTAATCAAGATATATATTTTTCTCGGTAACGAAGTTCGTAATTGTAGATACCAGCAATCAAATTCAATCTCAGACCAAATCGCCGTCTGCGATTTCTGTATCTTGATGAAAGTATCCGAAATATTTTGAGACGAC
>NZ_JACJQV010000031.1 GCF_014696875.1 Microcystis wesenbergii FACHB-1317
TTTAATTTTTGAGTGGTTGTCCTAACCACTCTATTTCTTTAGGGGGTCGTTTGGCTAGACTCCCCGCTCTATCTAGCTTGTAGCCCCTCTGTCACCCCTTGAACTGAAGAACACAGCAGGTTGAGGGCGAGATCTACTGTGGGTCGCCTGCGAGTTACGTCGTCCTGGAGGTAGGCGTAAAGCCTTTCGTAGCGCAGGTCGAGTTCGGGAGCGAGGGCAATTACCACTAGCGCTAGGTCGAAGACGGACAGGTCAAAGGTTTGCTTGAGCCAGGCTAGGCGGGATGCTTTGTCGGCTAACTCAGAAAAGGATGGCTCCCAAGCTTCTCCTCTGAGTTTCAGCACAGGATCTCCTGGCTGGCGCACTAACAATTGCTCGACATCTTCCTGAGTGAGATAAAGACCTTGATAGGCTTCAGTTGTTAAGTCTTTGGTATAGGTTGCTTGAGCGGCAACCACTGCTTTTTCTAGCAGTTTGTCTAACCACTGTAAAGCTGGTAATAGATTTTCCAACCAGGCTTTATTAGCCTCGATAACCATAATAAACACCACAGAGACACAGAGGACACAGAGTTTTTTGGTTGTGGTCAATCATCTTTAATGTCGGCTATTTCAACAATGTCAAGATTTTCTTCTTCCTCGGTTTTAGCGAGTAATTCTTCTAATACTTGAATAGCGCCACTAATGCGCAGCATGGTATTTCTTAGATTCGCTCCTTGTGTTTCTAAATCAGCTAACATTTTTTGACCAGATTCATATTCGGCTTTGAGTTGTTCGATGCGTTCTTTGATTTGTTCTTTCATAGGAATAAATCGTGGGAAAAGTTAGTTTTTAAACTAGGGTTTCTAGATCGTACCACAAAAATTGTAAATTAAGAACAAATCCGGGTAAAATATCTTCTCCTGATAAAGTAGCAGGCTTCTTTAAAACTTCTACGGGTTGATCAGCGCGATAAATTTCGACAAGTTTATTTTTGGTATCAATTAACCAGCCTAAGCGCATTTTGTTGGCTAGGTATTCCTGCATTTTCTCCCGTAAGGGTTTCATCTTGTCTGTTTTAGAGCGCAATTCTAAGACAAAATCAGGACATAATGGGGGAAAGGTATCTTGTTGTTCGCGGGTTAGACAATTCCATCGTTCTCGACTAACCCAAGCGACATCAGGAGAACGGTTTGCGCCATTGGGAAGGCTAAATGCTGTGGAGGAATCAAAAACCTCTCCTAATTGGGTTTGTTCGTTCCAAATGACAAAACGACTGGCGAGTTTAACGTTGTATTTCCCTGTGCTTCCTCCAGTAGGTGACATCATGATTAATTCGCCGGTATTACTGCGTTCAAGGCGGAGATCTCGGTTGGCTATTGCTAGTTTTTTAAACTGTTGTTGGCTGATTTTGCAATGGTTGGGCAGATTAATTATCGCTGGTTTCATAAATCATCTACTCTCCTGGCTCTTTATTGATGATAGCATAGTATAAGATGCCTAAAATTTTGTTGATGTCTTTAATGTAATACTCACTCAAATCAATCTCAACGGTTTTATCTACAAGTCTTAAAAATCTCCAGATAGTTCCAGTCGTCACTACTCCGTAAATTACAGCAATTTCATTACCTTCTTGTTGGTTGAAGATTTGAGCGGCAATCGCTTCAGCGATACACTGACCAAATCCTGAGTTTAAGTTTTCATTTTTCGCCTCGACAATTGTGATAATTGGCTGACGAATAAATAGCTGCTCTGGATTTTTACTGATAATAAAGTCGCAAACACCGTTCAATCCTTGGTTGAAATCGACAGTAAAGTCAACTCCAGAAAATAGACTGATTTGGTGTTTTAATTTCCTTCGTAATTCTAATAAGACAGGAGCAATAATCATTTCTGAACGAGCTTTTTCGGTATTAATAGCCACTGCTAAATCGACTGTTTCCTGAAGTGTTGTTATTAAATGTTCACTACACTCTATTTCTGGAATGGGGTCGAATAGTTCAGAGTTTTCCCGAATGGTTAAATCAAAAATTTTCACTAATTCATCTAATTTAAAATTGCTATAAGCCATTTACATTTACCGCCTTTTATGGGTTAAATAAAATTCTAATAAACACCACAGAGACACAGAGGACACGGAGTTTTTTTGTTGCTGATTCAGTGTTCGCTCTGTTGTTTTGCTTCCCTAAGTTCTCGCATTCGCTGTTGATATTTTAAGGCTACTTCTGTTGATATTTCACAAATCTACCTCGCTTGTTGTTCAGCAATTTTGAACTGTTCTAGCATGGCTAATAAGGTTTTTTCATCGGGCATTTTTTTCATGGGTTATTTCCTAAAAAATCAATAAGTCTTTGCAAGTAAAGCTTATAGGTTGGGTTGAGCGATTTAATACTTGGGACAAAACTGCTCGAGTTAATGGTTTGAGTGAAACCCAACATTCTTCAAGACATCGGTGCAGTTGGGTTTCGCTCAAGCGTCGATAACATTTGATAGACAAGAGTTATTATTGCTCAACCCAACCTACGGCTCTAACATCTTTTGACCGGACTCATATTCGGCTTTGAGTTGTTGGATGCGTTCTTTGATTTGTTCTTTCATGTTCCTTTAGTGATAAGTTGTTTGAGCAAGGATTTCTTCTATGATACTCGATATTTCTGCTTCTGAGTCAATATGCTTAGCTAAAACCTGTGCTGTTGTCTCTAATATACGGTTAGAAAACAATTTGGTTAAATCCTGTCTTAGTCCTTGTCCAATATACAGCTTCAGCAGTGCTTCATAAGACATATCTCGATTAGCAGCTACTTTTTTTATGGCGGCTAAGGTATCTTTTGGAATATCCAGAGAGATTGTCTCTTCAAGACGGGGAGGCAGTTTTAAGCTATATTCATCTTCTGGTTTGTTCATAGAGTTTCCTTTCATTTCTAGTAGCTTGACGAGCAGAAATTATCCAGTTTCTTTTTCCTTTTTCTACATAGATAACTAACAAAAGATGCTGTTCTAAAGAATAGAACTCTTGCAAATTAATTATATGTTATAATGATGGGTTAACTAATTTTTTGGGGAAAATTAGTTAATCAGTACATTTGTCCTGAATGAAAACTTGAAGTTTAACTTTTAACTCAAAACTCTTTAGAGCTGCTTTAATTTGGTTATCAAAACCTCTTTATTTAAGCGGCACAAACTATCTCAATTATAAAA
>NZ_JACJQV010000032.1 GCF_014696875.1 Microcystis wesenbergii FACHB-1317
ATAACTGATAACTGATAACTGATAACTGATAACTGATAACTGATAACTGATAACTGATAACTGATAACTGATAACTGATAACTGATAACTGATAACTGATAACTGATAACTGAAAAACCCCCTAACCCCAGCGACTAGCGATGGGCATTCGCCAACCGGTGCCAAAAGCGCGATCGCTAATTTTTAGGACTGGGGGGGCTTGTTTGCGCTTAAATTCGGCATTTTTAACTAATTTAATCACTTTCTGCACAATTTCTGGCTCAAAGCCGGCGGCGATAATTTGTTCGGCGGATTGATGGCGATCGATTAATAGTGCTAAAATAGCATCTAAAATCTCGTAGGGAGGTAAAGAATCTTGATCCTTCTGATTGGGTTTTAATTCAGCACTAGGAGCTTTATTAATCACATTGAGGGGAATAATTTCCCCGCGCCGATTTAACCAGCGACAGAGGGAATAAACCCTGGTTTTCGGCACATCAGCAATCACTGCTAAACCACCATTCATATCACCGTAGAGAGTGCAATATCCCACCGCCATTTCTGATTTATTGCCAGTGGATAATAGTAAATGTCCGAATTTATTAGAGAGAGCCATCAATAAATTACCGCGAATGCGTGACTGAAGATTTTCTTCAGCAATACCGAAATCAGTCCCCGCGAAAAGACCATCTAAAAGTTGATCATAAGCGGTCATAATTTCCTGAATTGCTAACTTCTCACTTTTGATACCTAAATTATTAACTAAAGCCACCGCATCGCTAATGGAATGGTCGGAACTATAGGGAGAAGGCATCATCACAGCGAGAACATTTTCTTTACCTAATGCGTCGCTGGCAATAGCGGCAACTAAACTGGAATCAATGCCACCACTCAAGCCGAAAATTACCCGTTTAAAACCGCATTTCTTCACATAATCTCGCACTCCTAAGACTAAGGCTCGATAAATTTCCTCATCTTCATCGACGGGTAAAGGATGAATAACTGCGGGTAACAAATCTTGATTAAACTCGATTAATTCTAGGCTAGAAGTAAATGCTTGGGCGCGATAAATCACTTCTCCTTGTCGGTTAAAAGCCACGCTGTCACCATCAAAAATTAAATCATCATTACCTCCCACTTGATTGACATAAACTATAGGTAAATTATATCTAGTGGCACTATGGGATAATAAAGATTCTCGCAATTTTTGCTTACCGACACTGTAGGGAGAAGCGGAAAGATTAACGATTAAATCCACTCCTAAATTAGCTAAATCGGCGATGGGATTAACCGCGTATTGACGTTGACCCCAAAATTGTTCATCATTCCAAACATCTTCACAGATAGTTACACCGATTTTTACATTATTTTCTGTTAGTTGAAAATATTGACTTTCTTTCCCAGAAGCAAAGTAACGATCCTCATCAAAAACATCGTAGGTAGGCAATAAACGTTTAGTAAAAATTTGTTTAATCTCTTGACTTTTTAACAAAGCTATGCTATTAAATAACGGCTTTTCTCCTCTGACCGTTGCCGAGGGATTTTTTTCGACAAAACCGACTAAGACGGCTAACTTTTCTGGTAATTGTTGGGACAATAATTGCAATTGTCGAGACATTTTCTCCACAAAACCCAGATTTAATAACAAGTCTCTGGGAGGATAACCACAGAGGGATAATTCCGGGGTTAAAAGTAATTCTGCTCCCTGATTAAATGCTGTTTGAGCAGCCTCTAAAATTCTTTGGGCATTTCCTTCGATATCTCCAACAATGGGATTTAATTGAGCGATAGCAATTCTCATATTTTTTCCTATTTAAACAAAAACTAACGGTTGCTCTTTAAAGGGAGCAAAAGCTTTTTCATCAAAGCGATATAAACTAGCGGGACGACCGGCACCACGCGAGACTTTTAAACCCATATCCTTGAGAAATCCTAATTTCAATAGCCGATTTCTGAAGTTAGAATAATCACTAAAATTTTTACCTAAAATTGTCTCATAAAATTGATAAAGATCATTTAAAGTAAATAATTCTGGTAAAACCTCAAAAGCGACGGGACTATATTCTACTTTATTGCGTAATCTTCGCCAGCCATATTCCAAAATTTGACCGTGATTAAAGGCTAAATCTGGCACTTTATCAATCATATACCAAGTGATATTATAATCCCGTTCAGTGATTAACTTTGCTTCTTCAAACCGCACTAAAGCGAAGTAACTCACCGATAGATAACGTTTCCCAAAACTCTCGGCCGCTGCCGGGGAATCTCCCTCTGGACTGCCAAAAGTATATAACTGTTCCAGATAGAGATTATTGACGCTAATTTTCTCGGCTAAAATTCGATAGGCTGCCGTTTCCAGTGATTCCCCATTTCTCACTAAAGTCCCGGGTAAACTCCAGTAATTACTAAAGGGTTCTTCCCGTCTTTTAATCAGAAGCACTAGCAGCCGATTTAATTGGGTATCAACGGAAAAGATCACGTTATCAACTCCGACTTTAAAATCAGCTAGAGATTTATTAGCTAGGGTATTTAGCGGTTTCATGGGTAAAGTTTTTGACCTTCGATATAATCTTTAATCGGTGCGGGAACAGCCTGTTTATCGCCTTTTTCTCGATAATCTGTTGAGGATACAGCCGGAGCAAAGACATCGGCAATCAGACAATCACCCCCTAATGTTTGCAGTTGTTCAATATCATCTTGGTTAATAGGATAACCGGGACGAGGAATCACGAGAATTTTGACTTTTTCTAGTAATTCTTGGCTGCGATACCAGTGCCTAATTTGTCCCGCTAAATCAGAACCAATGACTAGGGTATATTCCTCCTGTTCTCCCCAAATTGTTTGCGCTTTTTCCACACTAATTAAGCTACGTTGATCGCTTAATTCTCGTCGTAGTTGTATATTATCCCTTGGGGTTTGAATATCCCGGATGAGCAAATTTAACATCCTCAGACGATGTTCGAGACTGGTTTGATGATTTTTAAAGGGATTATCGGCAGCCCAAACCGCAACAATATCGTATTGTTCCGATAACCATTTTAGTATGGCTTGATGACCGGCAGTGGGAGGATCGGCACTGGTTCCAAAAAGGGCAATTTTAAGCATAGGATTCAATTGCTTGCTCACTGAGGGATTAGTTTAACTCTGCTCAAGCTTGGCAAAAATTAACTTCTCCCCATTATAGTTGATTTTACCAAAATAGAGCAAGAGGATCAGTGATCAGTAATCAGTGACAAGAAAGCTCCGAACTTGCCACTTAATACTAGGCGTTGTCAGATAAAGAGATGAGAAGGCAAAATAGATAGAAACTCATTGACATCCTCGCCGCCGTAAAACGGACGGCGATTCCCAAACCTCACGATTTGGGTTTCTGCTTCTTTCCCGAAGGATTTTTCGCACCTGCCTTAACAGATTTACTCTGTT
>NZ_JACJQV010000033.1 GCF_014696875.1 Microcystis wesenbergii FACHB-1317
AAATCTAAGTAATCTATCCTTATGAGTTAAGACTAATCTCTCTACTTTACTATCAACAATCAACCGAATTAATCGCTTTAATCCTTTTTTGTTGTAGTTAAGTCCTGAACCTAGGTCGTCTATAATTTCAACTTGCCAACCGTTTTGAGCGCAAAACAGTTCGACAACTTCTTTTTGACGTTCTAAATCCTTCTTTTGGTCATGACTAGAAACACGGCAATAGCCAACAGTATAAGAGAGATTCTCTTTTAAACCAAGCAACTGAGAAATTGTATAACGACGATGCCCATTAGCAGTCCGTTCTGGAATTAGTTTACCTTCAGACTCCCAACGCCTTAACGTCGATACGCTTACACCTTTCAATTTAGCTGCTTCCGCTCTGGTTAACTTACTCATAGAACGATTATAGCATAAGTCATGAGTAATTTTGGATAATATTAGTTAGGTTTTTGGCTTCTGTATTTAACCCCCAATCCCTGGGATCATTGTCATTAAAAAGGGATACAGAGTCCACTGTATCCCCTTTAATCACCTGAGATTGCCTTTAACCTAGCGGGTGGAATAAGAGATCGGGATAAAAGCGATTAAATTCGATTAAAATCCCGGCGGTGAAAGTCAGCAGCGCCATAATTAACACGGGTGCGGACGAGAGAAATTTAGTAAGTCCTTCCATCTGAGTTCTCCTAGGGAATAAAAAGTCAAGGGTTTGACACAAAAATTAACGAGGGGAAACGGTAATTTCCGAATCCTTAACGGTCAATTTACCGGAAGTGGCTTCTTGTAAAGCCGCCAACGGCCAGAGGAACCCCGTTAACATTTTGCTCAAAGCGAGGGGAACATCGATGATGATTTCCTTCATTTCGGCATCTTTGCTGTCGCGCACGGCGATTAAATAGGCCCGACCAACCCAACCGATCCAACCAGTAATGTACAGGAATAGGATGCTAGGGATAAAGAAATCGCCCATGTGGTCCCAACGACCATCAACAATTAGGTGAGGATAGCCTTCAGGTCCACAGAGAGCTTGGGAGTAGGTTTGAGCGCGTTTGGCTCCCGATTCGGGGTCAGGAGTGGTGTTGCGGAAACTCTTCGCTTTTTGTAGGAAAGCGGGATTTTCGCTACAAGGGGTCAGATTGGACAAATCAGCCGACGCTGGAGCGGCAAAGGTGAACCAGAGGGATAGCACCAGGGCCAGAGCGAACAATTTTCGCATAAATTGTTTCCTTTTGTTACGAAATATGAAGTTCTTTGTTCAAAAAGCGAACAATTTGATCGTACACGGAAAAAATCTTACTCCGATGAGGGGTACGAGTAAAGTTTCTATTACAAAACTATACGCAAAGCTTCAGACCCCGGTGATATGAACCACCACTTGTCTTTGGTGACGACTCTGACGATGTTCCCAGAGATAGATACCTTGCCAGATCCCTAAAACTAATTTACCCCTAGCGATCGGGATTTGTTCCGATGTCCGGGTTAGGGCCGAGCGAATGTGAGCGGGCATATCGTCTGGCCCTTCGGTAGAGTGATAGTAGAGACTGCTATCTTCCGGGACTAACTTGGCGAAGAAATTGGCCAAATCGGTGAGAACATCGGGATCGGCATTTTCTTGGATCAGCAAAGAAGCGGAGGTGTGACAGACAAATAGACTGCATAATCCCGTCGTTATGCCCGATTCAGCCACGATCGCTTCTATGGGAGCAGTGAGACGATGGAAATTCTTGGGACTGGTGGTAATCGTCAGGGATTTTTGATATTGACGCATGGCAACCGAATCAGAGAGAAATGGGAGTGGGGGGGATTGTCCTGGAGAGCAAAGGTTGTCCCGCTTGTAAGAGATCGTGAAGGTCCACCACTGCCCCGATAACAGCGATCGCCGGAGCTTCAAAGCCGGTGGCTTCGATCTGGTCCATAATCGTGGTGAAAGTACCGATTAACTGCTGTTGTTGCGGTGTTGTTCCCCAGCGAATCAGGGCGATCGGTGTTTCTGGACTTCTGCCCGCCTTGGTTAACTCGCCGATAATATAGGGTAAATTATGCACACCCATGTAAACGACAATTGTTTCCGCACCATGGGCGATCGCTGACCAGTTAACTTGAGGACGATATTTACCCGCCATCTCGTGGCCGGTGACGAAAGTAACGGAGGAACTATAATTGCGATGGGTGAGGGGAATACCGGCGTAGGCAGGCACAGCAATTCCTGAAGTGATCCCCGGCACGATCTCGACGCTAATTCCGGCCGCGATCAGATCGAGCATTTCTTCACCCCCGCGACCAAAAACAAAGGGATCACCCCCTTTAAGACGAACAACCACGGCATTAGTCTGGGCCTTCTCGATCAGTAAAGCGGTGATTTCCTCCTGTACTAGAGAATGACGACCGCGACGCTTACCCCCATGGATTTGTTCGGCCCTGGGGTTAATCATGGCTAGAATCGAGGGGCTAACTAGGGCATCATAGAGGACAACATCGGCATTTTCTAGGAGAACTTTCGCTTTCAAGGTCAACAAACCGGGATCCCCGGGACCCGCACCGACGAGATAGACCTTACCGCAACTTTCTGATTGATTCATAGATACTGGGGAGAAAATTCTTGCTTCGATCGAATGCGCCTGATCCCTACTTTATTGTGATTGGGGCAAAATTTGGTATTTTTGACTACAGCTACTCGGCGATCATGCGCTTTCTTCATGAAGAATTATGATCTTAACATTACTTAACCTTTAATCTAGCGATCGCTCTGATCCTAAATCTTGTTTAACAGGTATGGGGGAGTGGAAAGTATAGAGAAGGGAGCGGGTTTTTTAAGTGGGATTGGGGCTTAATCATGCTATTAAAAACCGATTCAGTATAACGGCTCAAATCAGCGGCGGCAGCAGACCTCTAACTCAGCACCAATATCTCCTGACCTTCCGCTGAATTTGAATTGTTAGGTGTCTTGCATACGCTTCAAAATCTCATCTAGTGTTAAGTCTTTGAATAGACTTTCGCGTTCTTCTGTATAGTTGCCATACCCAGTTGAAAACTGATTTAGAAAACGCACTGTACTTGCAATGCCAATTTCTTTAGATAGCAGTTGAATTGCTTGCTGCGTAATTTCGCTCAGGGATTTTGTTTGACTGCTCATTGCGATAGCTCCGTAATCAGTTCAAGAGGAGAAACAACTTTGGTCTGCAAAGTATCAACTTCTTTAGCTCGTCTCAAAAATCTATCGTCGCATGTGCAGAAATAATCTGCTTCTGCCTCAACTGAAAAAGCCAAATGCAATGCATCAAGTGGTTTGATACCTGAGTTGACAAATACTTGCGCTCGTTCTTCAATTTGCTTATTTGGTTGGAGAAATAAGTCTGCCTTCGATAACGCTTCTAAAACATACGCTTTCCTTGGAGAAGGCGTAATTTGTTCAGCTTCAAACATTAAGGCTTGTGAAGAAACTAACTCAAATTGCCCAGCTTCCCACAATGCGATGACATTGAGAATAGCCTCAGCTTCAAC
>NZ_JACJQV010000034.1 GCF_014696875.1 Microcystis wesenbergii FACHB-1317
ATAACTGATAACTGATAACTGATAACTGATAACTGATAACTGATAACTGATAACTGATAACTGATAACTGATAACTGATAACTGATAACTGATAACTGATAACTGATAACTGAATTAGTTTCTCACTGCTTCTGTTTCTGCTTCTTTGGGAACAACAACTGGCACTCCGCTGACTGTTTCGATTTGATAAATAACGCGACTTAATTGGGAAGGACAACAGAGAGGATCCGTATCTTTATAGCGATTAAAAACCACAATAATTCGATCGCTATTTGGTAAAACAATTCTCTGAGATGCACCATCAGTGCGGGAATCCATCGGTCGCGGGGAAAGAGTGCCAGCGAATTTACCATCGACAAAAACAAAGTCTTGATAACCCATTGGTCGGCACATTCCATCCACTCCACTCATGGCCGAAATAACGCTAGTTTTACCATAGGTTTGCACGGATCCGTACAGTAACCATCCTGCTTTATTAAGTGCTTGATCATTGGCAGTAATTGCCGGTCGAACCTGTTCACGACACTGGTTATCGATCACGGTTTTAACGGGAGATTTGGGGATAGGGGCCTTGGCTTTATTCCAATTAGTTAACGGTCGATCAAACCAAGCTCGCGGAGTCTCTTTTTCAGGGGTTTGGCTAATAATTTCTAATAGCTTCCATGTTTCCGAATTTTGATTAGTAGCGGGATTGGAGACGGTTTCAACGCTAACTTTAATTTGATAGAAAAATCCCGGTTTATAATCAAATCCCTCGATACTATTAGGGAACAATCTCCAGTTTTCCTCTGGTTTTTCTCGTATCTGTAAACAGTCTTTGGTTGGTCCTTGGCTACAGGGTTGTTTCCTAGAATTGATATAAATTGTCTTTTCCGTGCGCGTGGTGGTCGGTGCGGGGGTAAAAGTGAGGATTCCTAAACCTTCGGGAGTACGATAAAATAACTGTAAATCGCCTTTAGCTGTCACTTGGAATTGTTCCACTCCTTGCAAGGCAGCAAGATATTGATTTTCTTGTTTCATCTGCGGTTCCGGACAAGCTTTTTTCGTAGTAGCGATCGCTTGGTTAACCTTGAGCGTGCCATCATTGACTTGATAGCCGGTATTATACTGGTTGCATCCGGCCGAACCACTGAGGATATTTTTCTGGAAAGCGGCAGTAATTTCCGTTTCTTTCACCAAACTTCCGGCTGTCCACCCCCTTAGTTTCCATCGAGTCCCCTCCAAAGGGGAAGTATTAGCGATCGCCGCTTTCCCCGCTAAAGCACAACTTAGGGCAATTGTCAAGAAAATTCCCGTTTTTTTGGCGTTCAAAATTGCTATTCTCCTCGTCAAAGCAACAATTGTATTATGGCGTGGGGTAATCGACTGAGTGGTTGGGATAATTTTTTGGATTTCTCTTTCTGACCATCCCGTGACGGATGAAGAGAGAACAAGTTCCCTCAAACCTTAACCCAGTCAGAAAGTCATCGTTGTCATTAGCTCTCCTGCAAAAGTAAGGAGACAGGAGACAGGAGACTCCGAGACAGGAGACTCCGAGGAGAAAAAAGACAAGAGACAACTATCCTATCCATAAAACCTGAGATTATGTCCAATTTATCGGAGCTTTTAGATATTTTGACCCGATAGCGCCTCGATAACTTACTTTTGCAGGAGGTCTATTAATCACTTTTTGCCCTCACAGGGCCACAAGTTGACCCCGGTTCACCTTAAGCAGTACAATAAAAACCTTGAATGACCCCTTAAACAAAAAAAAACACCATGGCACAAGGACAAGGATTCGGATTCGGTCTCGGTAAGATTAAAGAACTACAAGACGCTTTCCAAAAAGCGCAACAGGTGCAACAAGGGGCGAAAGTTCTGCAAGAAGAACTGGAAACTATGGAAATTCCTGGCCAGAGTGAAAATGGCTTGGTGACAGTCTATCTCAGTGGCAACCAAGAACCCCGGGGTATTGAAATCGACCCTGCTCTCCTCTCCCAAGATCTGGAGATTGTGGCTGGGTCTATTCTAGAAGCCATGAAAGCCGCCTATGATGCCTCCACGGAAACCATGCGCGGCAAAATGGAAGAACTGACCATGGGTTTAAATATCTCCAGTATGTAATCGCTTTTGACCGCAATGGTAAGATGGAAAGTTGGACTAACAAACAAGGAGGTTCAACTTTGCTGACTTTGGGTGTCAATATCGACCATGTGGCCACAATTCGCCAAGCGCGCCGTACCGTGGAACCGGATCCCGTGGCGGCGGCAGTTTTGGCTGAAATCGGCGGCGCTGATGGCATTACCGTTCACTTGCGCGAGGATCGTCGTCATATCCAGGATCGCGATGTGCGGATTCTCCGGCAAACGGTGCGGACTCATCTGAATCTGGAAATGGCCCCGACGGAGGAAATGATCGCCATTGCTCTCGATATTAAACCCGATTATGTCACCCTTGTCCCCGAAAAGCGCCAGGAAGTGACCACGGAAGGGGGGATCGATATGCTGGGCAATTTTGACCGTTTTTGTCGGGTTGTCGAGCGCCTACAAGCGTCTAATATCCCCGTTAGTTGGTTTATTGATGCCGATTTTGCCCAAATTCAAGCGGCCGCTAATACGGGGGCGAAATTTATTGAACTCCACACCGGTCAATACGCCGAAGCACAACAGGAGATCGATCGTCAAGCAGAATTAACAATTCTTAAAGAAGGTTGTGAATACGCTTCCTCTCTCGGTTTGCGGGTGAATGCCGGTCACGGTTTGACCTATTGGAATGTTTATGCCGTCGCCTGTTTGCCCAATATGGAGGAATTGAACATTGGTCACACAATTATCAGTCGTGCGGTTTTGGTCGGGTTGGAACGGGCTGTTAGGGAAATGAAATTGGCTATGGGTGGGCAATTGTAAAGGCTATCAGCTAATCTCCCGACTAGGAAACAATTACAGTGAAAAATTAAAGGAAAGATGATGACAACTTATTATTATTTGGTAGCCAGTCAAAAGTTTTTAGAAGAAGAAGCGATCGAAAAGGAAGTTTTGAAGGAAAGAATCAGGAATTATCAAGAAAAAGGTCAAGAAATTGATTTTTGGTTAATTGCCAATCCAGCTTTTTTAGATACTCCCGCTTTTGCCGATATCAAAAAGAAAACTCCCCAACCAGCAGCGGCAATTGTTTCTCTCAACCAACAGTTTATTACTTGGCTAAAATTGCGTCTAGAATACGTTATTACCGGACAGTTTGAGGCTCCTTCCGATACTATTCCCGAACCGTTAAAATAACCTTTTTGGACTGTGGCAGAAAATGCAGACGAAGCAATCATTACCAGCTTACTTTGCCTTTGAGCTTGTTAATTTTTCCCTTACCGATTCCCGATACTCGATCCAAATCTTCTAGGGAAGTAAAGGGTTTTTGTTGCCGAGCTGCGATAATTTTTTCGGCTAATTTGCCACTGATACCGGGTAAAGTATCTAATTCTTCTTTTGTGGCAGTGTTTAAATTAATGGTGGTGATTCGGTAGTAGTGATGGCGGCTTAATCCTTTGCTTTGCTGTGCATTGTAGTCATGGATAAAATACCAAAGGGCTCCCCAACATGATTCTCCATTTTTTTAGAGA
>NZ_JACJQV010000035.1 GCF_014696875.1 Microcystis wesenbergii FACHB-1317
CCTCGAATGGAAATTTTTTCTTTCTTCCAGACATCGATAATTTTTTGGCGAAAATCTACGGAATAGGGTCTCATAGGAAGCTGGTAAGTTCTATTATTTGTCTATTTGCTTTCTATTGTACCTCATAGCTCCAAGAATTGCTATAATTGTTACAAAGTGTATTGACCTTGAGTCCCTTTGCCTGATTTATGTATCAATTTGATACATAAACGTCGGGACATATAAACAGTTATAAGGTTGGTCAGGGTCAACCTCGATCGAAGTCGAGACGTTGACCTTTTAAATTCACTCAGGGGACTGAAGACCTTACTAGGCGGTTATTTCGGGCATTTCAACCCGATTTCATGCCTAAAGGTTTCGCACTTATATTATGAACAATAGTCAAGTTCTTAATTCTCGGTAAAATCGTCTTATGAGGGTAGAATTCTTAGTAGCCTGGGCAGCACAACAAAAATCCTTCGATAGCAATCCTGCTGTGAACAGCCAAACGGTGGGAGACATTCCTGAACTGGTTCTTGTCTTGATCCTGCTGCTACTGATTGCCACTGCCGTTGCTCTAGTAACCCAGCGATTACGCATTTCCTATGTGGCAGGTTTAGTGTTAGCAGGATTACCGATCACCGATCTGTTATCTCGTCGTATTGGGTTAGATCCGTTTTTAGTGCTTAACCTTTTTCTGCCGATTCTGATTTTTGAAGCGGCGATTAATACCGATATCAGCCGTCTTCGCAGTACCTTTAAACCGATCGCATTGCTGGCAGGACCCGGCTCGGTTTTTTCTGCGGCGATTATTGCAGTTTTGGTAAAATTTGGCCTAGGGCTAGATTGGATTCCCGCCTTACTGGTGGGAGTGATTCTGGCAAATACCGATACTGTCTCGATGATTGCCGTCTTTAAAGAAATTCGGGTTCCCTCTAGGCTCTCCACTATTGTGGAAGGGGAAACACTATTTAATGATGCAGCCGCACTCGTCACCTTCAATTTGCTCTTGGTGATTTACGCGACTGGAACCATCAGCACCACACAAGTCATCAAGGAAGTTTTGATCGTTGCGCTGGGTGGGGGATTAGTGGGCGGTGTCCTAGGCTACCTGTGTCTGCCTATCTATGTGCGCTTACGGGAGCCGCTGAGTAGCCTGTTGCTTACGGTTGCACTTGCCTTGGGAGCTTTTCAACTCGGGCAGTTTTTGGGTGTATCGGGAGCGGTGGCAGTAGTTATTGCTGGACTTGTCTTTGGTAACTTGGGGCTGCCTCGCAGCGCCTCTGCATCCGATCGCATTACCCTGATCAGTTTTTGGGAATATGCCGGTTTTATCGTCAATACCTTTATTTTTCTGCTTATTGGCATTGAAATCAACCCCTTGACCATCTGGCAAACCTTGCCATCGATTGTGCTGGTCATTTTGGCTTATCAATTGGGGCGTATTCTGTCAGTGTATTCTTTACTATGGGTACTTCGCCGGATCGATCGACCGATCCCCTTGCGCTGGCAACATATTCTGATTTTGGGCAACATCAAGGGTTCCCTCTCCATGGCCCTAGCAGTTGCCATTCCTTTGACTCTAACAGGACGGGAATTGATCATCGAGCTAGTCTTTGGGGCTGTGTTATTTTCTCTGGTCATCCAAGGATTAGCCTTACCCTGGCTAATTAAAAAGCTCGATATTAGTCAGGTTTCGGCAGTAACACGGGAGATTGGACAGTTACAGCTGCAGTTGATCGCGTCGAAAGCGGCACAAGATGAGTTAGCCAATTTACTGAAATCGGGCGTTTTACCGAAAGCAGTGTACGAAGAACTGTGGGCATCTTATCAGGCAAAAGTGGCGGTATCGGAACGGCGGCTGCGGGATGCTTATAATCAGTCTCGATCGGGGCAAATGGAGCCTAACAACGGTCAACTAGATGCCATTCGACGACGATTGTTCCTCGCTGAGAAGGCAGCCTTGAGCGATGCACTTCGCAAACGCATTGTACCAGAAGATTTAGTACAATCCTACGTCAAAGGTTTGGATGAGAAACTTCTATCGTTGGACGATGATTAGTTTGAATGCCGAGGTAATCGATCATGGGTTTGACGAATTCCGGACGAGTAACCACCAAAATAGTTGAGTCGGCTTCTAGGACGGTATTGCCGTTGGGAATCTCTAAACTGGCAGAAGCGTGACACTGATAGCCAATAATCAGCGAACCGGTCGGAAAGTTGGCATCTTGAGCGATTTGGGCAACGGTACGCCCAGCTACATAACAATCTCTGGGGACGGGCAGCTTTAGCACCTCCACTTGCCCCTGTTCAAAGTGCATCATCGATTCTACTTCGGGGTATTCGATCGCATTGGCCATGGTGACAACGGCTAAATCAATCGTGCTGATGATGTGACTAGCTCGAGCAAGACGATAGGCTTCGAGAAATTCGCGATCGCACATTCTCACCACAATATGGGAAATGCCATAACTTCTAGACAGGGTGACTAGGGCTAGATTCATCGCATCGTCTCTCAGTGCGGCAACAACCGCGTTAGCTTGTCGAATCCCCGCCTCTAGCAGAACTTTTGTCCTGACAGCGCTCCCCTCAAAGGCCATGACGCCGATTTTTTCCCGGGCAAACCGACAGGCTAAAGGGTCCACATCAACGATGGCGACGGTGTGTCCCAAGTCTAAAAGCTGTTGGGCTAAACCTAGCCCCATCATTCCCGCCCCACCAATTAAAACGTACATAGGGTCTGCTGAATAAATCTAAAAACCTTGTTGGATAGGAGTTTTAGACTTTTTTCCCCTCAAAAAGTGCCAGCCATTGCGGGGATCGGGGGGAAAATTCCGGGGCTTTTTCCCTGAAAATTAGGTAGTTCACCACCTGAAAATCGATAAAACCCCACACCCCCCCTGCCCCTAGGGTCGTTTCATTCTCGCAAATGTCATTCAATCAAATCCTTATCTGGCAAGGTTTTCAGTCAATTTCTCAGAACAAATATCTGAAAAATTTTTAAAATGCCTTGCTTTGCTTGCCCCGTAAGCGATTGAAGACAGACAAACAAGGAATCAAACTAGAGAATGAATCAGCCCTACCCCTGCCCCTAGGGCTGTTTCATTCTCCCATCAGAATATCAAAAGTAAAAGCGATCACTATCAGGTAAAATGATAAGTGACCGCCAACCTTTCAAATATATGTTGAGCTTAATAGAAAAACTGAAACAAGTCAAGGACTTTCGGAAAGATAAAGGAAAAAGACACCCTTTATGGATAGTATTAGTAGTAATAATACTGGGAACAATGCTAGGATACTCAGGTTATAGAGAACTAGGAGAGTTTGCTAAAAATAATCGGCACAGGCTGAGTAAAGAATTTAACATAATTCCAGAAAGAGTCCCATCCTCTTCAACAATTAGAAGGGTGATGATGGGAGTTGATGGTCAGATTTTGTTAAAAATGTTTAATGAATGGGCATTAGAAGAATATGGACAAAGAAGTGATATAAATTGGCTAGACATAGATGGAAAAAGTCTCAAAAACACTCTAAAGAATCCTAACAATGAACAACAAAATTTTATTATGTTTGTCTCATTGTTTAGTCAAGAAAGTGGCTTGGTATTACACTTAAAAAGAATTGAAAACAAAAAAGGGTCTGAAATCGACGAAGGTCAAGCTATAATTGAGGATTGCACTCTCCAA
>NZ_JACJQV010000036.1 GCF_014696875.1 Microcystis wesenbergii FACHB-1317
AGGTTTTTCCTCTCACTTTCCCCTAATAATCCTCCTAAATATTGTCTGAAGCCGTTTTTTTGCGCTTCGTTTTTGAAGCAATTGTCAAACCGCCGACACCATCGGTCAAAGCAGGGAGGCATCGCAGCTGGGGTTGTCTCTTTCATCGCTGCTCTTTCAACGTAAAGTGCTTATTCTTTAACGATTATACTCGATTTGATCTTTATTTAGCGTTTAAGTCCCACTAGCTACTTATGGTAGTATTTGGTCGTCCGAAAGGAAGAAGGGGTTCCTATAAACAATGGCAAGAAGATAATATCGCTCCTCAAGTGGTCTTTGAAATTCTCTCCCCTTCTAACAGCTTAGAAGAAATGGAGCGAAAACTACTGTTTTATCAACGTTATGGAGTGGAAGAATACTATCTTTATGATCCCGATTCTCATAATTTTCAAGGATGGTTGGGACAGGAAGGACTATTAAGTTCTATACCTGAGATTAAGGGATGGGTTAGTCCTCGGTTAAATATCCGATTTGATTTGAGAGAAGATGGGTTAGAAATTTATAGTTTAGATGGTCAGAAATTTTTAAGTTCTCTTGAGTTATCTCAAAGGTTAGAACAAGAGCGTCTTAAAGCTGAACAAGCAAGTTTACAATTAGAACAAGAGCGTCTTAAAGCTGAACGTTTAGCTGAATATATCCGTTCTCTGGGAATTGATCCCGATACTTTATAATGATATAATTTATCGGTTGTGACGAATACTAATTAACTGGTAAACTGCCGAAATTATTGTCATTGAACCTAGTCTAGGGCTATACTGAACTATGTAATCACTAAAAAAGCAAATCTATGAAAGCTTGGGCAAAATCTTTAGAAAAACCAGCAGTGGAATTTTCTGAAACCCAATTAACCCTATTATCGGGGAAAATTCCCGATGGATTGCGGGGGAGTCTCTATCGCAATGGTCCGGGGAGATTAGAAAGGGGTAAGCAAAAAGTTGGTCATTGGTTTGACGGAGATGGGGCAGTTTTAGCTGTACATTTTCATGATAATGGAGCCAGTGCCACTTATCGTTATGTTCAGACTGCTGGTTATCAGCAAGAAAGCGCCGCTAATCAATATTTATTTCCTAATTATGGCATGAATGCCCCCGGCTTTTTTTGGAATAATTGGGGAAAAGAGGTAAAAAATGCCGCTAACACCTCAGTGTTAGCTTTACCGGATAAATTATTAGCTCTCTGGGAAGGAGGTTTTCCCCATAAATTAGATTTACAATCTTTAGAAACCCTAGGTTTAGATAATTTATCTAGCTTACAAGCAAAGGAAACTTTTTCCGCTCATCCTAAGCTAGATTTGTCCAGAGGAGAGATTTTTAATTTCGGGGTGACAATCGGTGCTAAAGTTAGTTTAAATCTCTATAAGTCTGACTCCACTGGTGAAATTATCCAGAAAAATACTTTTGAGTTAGATAGATTGTCTCTGCTGCATGACTTTGTTTTAGCAGGACAGTATCTCGTCTTTTTCGTTCCACCGATAAAAGCGGATAAATTATCGATACTGTTGGGATTTAAAACTTTTAGTGATGCTATGCAGTGGCAGCCAGAATTAGGAACAAGAATACTAATTTTTGATCGAGATTCTCTGCAATTAGTCAGTGAAAGTGTTACCGATTCATGGTTTCAATGGCACTTTGCTAATGGTTGTGTGAATGACCAAGGCAATCTTGAAATTGTTTTTGTCCGTTATGATGACTTTAAAACTAATCAATTTTTAAAAGAAGTTGCCACGGGTGAAACCGAAACCTTAGCCATCGGAAAATTAGCAAGTATCACTATTAATCCCCTATCAGCCAAGGTGATTAATCAGGAAATTCTCTCAGATTTAAGCTGTGATTTTCCGGTGGTTTCTCCGCAACTGGTGGGACAAAAATGGCAAAATACTTTTTTAGCTGTCCATCGTCCCGATAGCGATATTTGTAGGGAAATTATCGGACTTCCCGCTTGTTATAATCACTCCACGGGTAAGTTAACTATTGCTTATCTGGAAAATAACTGTTATGGAAGTGAACCGATTTTTGTCTGCGATGGTTTATCTCCAGAGACAGGATGGTTAATCGTCGTGGTTTACGACGGCAATAATCACAGCAGCCAAGGGAGAATCTATGACAGTCAGCAGTTAGAAAAAGAACCCCTTTGCTGTCTGCAATTACCCAGTGTTATCCCTCCCGGGTTTCACGGTACTTGGCAAGAAAAATCAGAAAAAGGCAATATTTAGAAAACGGGTTTCTTAATTAGAAAACGGGTTTCTCAAAGAAACCCGTTTTCTTGGGTTTTTTCGAGAAACCCGTTTTCTGGACTTATTAACGAATAAAATTAATCTGACAAATATTAAGAGGAATGATCGGTTCAAATTCTTTTCTGTCAGAAGTAACTAAAACTCCTTTTTCTTGATTGGCTAAAGTTAAAGCAAAACAATCAGCTAAAGAAATGCGCTTAATTAGTGCTTTATATTTGCTTACTTGTCGCCAAAACTTGCTACTTAAATCAAAGCGAGTTTTTATGTTAATATCACTTAATTCTTGAATTAGTTTTTCCGTCTCTGATTCTCCTATGTCGCGATAAAAATTATAGTAAACTTCGCAAAGATTAACCAGATGAATGATTTTGTTATTATTTTGATTAGTGATGGTTTCTCTGACAACATCCGCTCCTGTTTCATTACGAAAAAAAGCAATTACAGCACAAGCATCTAAAATGATATTCATCTATTACGCTCCTCCCAATCAATTTCTGCTTGTTTTTGTTGGGCAAAATCTTCACTACTGGTGGGTGCGTGAGCATATTTACCTTGTAATGATTTAATTAACTGTTGTCTTTCTTCTTCTGATTTAGGTTTAATTTGAGGTAAAAAATTTTGCTCGATTAACTCTCTAATTTGCAATAATTGTTCGCCAGAAAGATTAGCTAATGATTCAATTATTTGTTGACGTATTGCTGTAGCATTCATGATTATTACTGACAATTAAGTATAAAAAGCTACTATGGTTACAATCTATCACAAAAAATGCTAATTTGCCAACAAACCTCTAAAATTAAGCAAATAACTGCCTCGCTTTGACGTTAGCGATCGCATCTTCCCAATGAGAAAACGGGTTTCTTCGAGAAACTATCTAGAAAACGGGTTTCTTTGGTATTTAGAAACCGGGTTTCTTTGAGAACCTATTTAGAAACCGGGTTTCTTTGAGAAACCGGGTTTCTTCTTGAGAAAACTGGTTTCTCTGAGAAACTCTTTGAGAAACCCGTTTTCTTGTATAAATATTAATTTTTGTTACAGGAGTCTTGACAAATTCGGTATTGTTTGCATAAAACAGCCCCAGTCATCTTTTGCGTTCAATGTCATGAATTCCACCCTGTTGCCGATTCTTCCTGCTGTTTACGATATTTTGTTCGATTTCGCTCAATCTGATGGTTTTTGGGCAAATTTAGAAACTGCTTTTGGCACAGGTTATGATGTGGTTAAAGCGACGCAATTACGACAGCAGTGGCAAAGTCGAGATTTTAGTCAACTGCCCCCTATTACAGTTCAAAACCTTGGCAATTCAGGGATTTTCGGCGCATATTCCAGCAGTACCAATAGGATTTATATCTCTCAAGCGCTGATGCATTAAATTTAGATACTGCTCAAGCTTCAGATAATTATGTTGATGCAAATGTCAGTGAGATAGCACAATCAAATACTGATGGAACTTTTAGCATTAAGAGTTTTACTCCTGGTGGGGGATATGGAGTAGGGGTTAATAACTATAGATACGAGACAGGTGATTTTAATGGTGATGGGAAAACAGATTTATAGCAATTCTCTGACTTATGAGGTACAGTAGCAACAGTGAGTAAACCAATTGCGAATATCTTTTTGAGTAACTTCTAACATAGCCAATTCAATCCCTTCTATTAAGTCT
>NZ_JACJQV010000037.1 GCF_014696875.1 Microcystis wesenbergii FACHB-1317
TTGGAGAGTGCAATCCTCAATTATAGCTTGACCTTCGTCGATTTCAGACCCTTTTTTGTTTTCAATTCTTTTTAAGTGTAATACCAAGCCACTTTCTTGACTAAACAATGAGACAAACATAATAAAATTTTGTTGTTCATTGTTAGGATTCTTTAGAGTGTTTTTGAGACTTTTTCCATCTATGTCTAGCCAATTTATATCACTTCTTTGTCCATATTCTTCTAATGCCCATTCATTAAACATTTTTAACAAAATCTGACCATCAACTCCCATCATCACCCTTCTAATTGTTGAAGAGGATGGGACTCTTTCTGGAATTATGTTAAATTCTTTACTCAGCCTGTGCCGATTATTTTTAGCAAACTCTCCTAGTTCTCTATAACCTGAGTATCCTAGCATTGTTCCCAGTATTATTACTACTAATACTATCCATAAAGGGTGTCTTTTTCCTTTATCTTTCCGAAAGTCCTTGACTTGTTTCAGTTTTTCTATTAAGCTCAACATATATTTGAAAGGTTGGCGGTCACTTATCATTTTACCTGACAGTGATCGCTTTTACTTTTGATATTCTGATGGGAGAATGAAACAGCCCTAGGGGGGTTGGGGGGGCCACACCCTGCCACCACCGAAAAACTTTTTCAGCAGACCCTAGCTAGGATTTGATAGCTGCGATCGCTCTCTTTTCAGTAAGGCACTAGCGAGAAAAATGCCCAGTATTGCCAATACAGCCATGGCATAAAAAGCATAAGTGTAAGTACCGAACCAATCGCGAATTCTACCGGTTACTAAAGTTCCGATCAAAGCACCGACACCGTAGGCAGTAAAAACAATGCCGTAATTTTGGGCGTAGTGGTCAGGATTAAAGAAGTGGAGAGTGGTAGCGGGAGCTAGGGCTAACCATCCCCCTAAACAGAACCAAAATAGACAAAAAGCCACCAGATAGCTAGTAACTGCCCCTTTTTCGGCCTTGACCATCAACAGGCAACCGATCAAAATGAGTGTATAGGCCCCGATCGCTAGATAATGGGGTTTCCAGCGATCGCTTAACCAACCGAACAAAGGACGACTAATACCATTAAACAAGGCAAATAGCGCAACACTACTAGCGGCTAACCCCGGCTCAATCTGAATAATTTCCTCAGCGACAGGACTAGAAATACCGATAGCACTCAAGCCAATTAAAGCACCAATAGCATAGCAAAGCCATAAGCCATAAAATGAGCGACTTTTCAGCATATTCACTGGATAATTAGCCTGAAAGTCGGATTTTCGGTTAGCTAAATTTAGCGGAGGTTGCCAGTCCTGGGGGGGTAATTTCATGGCGAGGGCAATCATCACAATAATTATTGTAAAGATAATCCCCAAAAATCTTAAACTTGGTCGAACGCTATATTCATTGATCAATCGATTGGCTAAAGGTGCGGTAATCAGGGGAGAAAGGCCAAATCCGATGATAGTTAAACCCACCGCTAAACCTTTTTTGTCGGGAAACCAGCGTGCCACCACTGCCATGGGAACACCGTAAGCGATGCCGACTCCCGTGCCAGCAATGACTCCGTAGGTCAGAATAATTGTCTGGATCTGAGCGGCAAAACTAGCGAGAATATAGCCTAAACCGACGATAATTCCGCCGATAGCGGTCATCCTGCGAGTGCCTACCCGGGGGATATAAAAACCGGCGATCGGCATAGAAGCGGCATAAAATACTAGGGCCACAGTGTAGGGTAATAGGCTTTCCGTGGCGCTGAGATTTAATTCTGTTTCTAGGGGTTTTCTAAAGATACTCCAAGAGTACACCGTCCCTAAACAGAGTAAAACACCCATTCCTAGAGGTATTAATAACCATCTACCTTTGGCTGCGGGTAATCCCAAAACTGTCAACTCGGAATCATAATTACTGTTAGTCATAGATCGCCGTGACTCTTTCTAGACTTGTCTGCCCAGTATTCTAGATGAGGTCATGGCTAATAGGGCAAATTTTCCAGAAAATTTTCCGATTAAAATGAGGGGCGAATTATTTCGCCCCCCTTTAAAAGTTTCCCCCCATCTATAGCTGAGGGACTTCTGAGGATTTTTAACTAAACTGCCGCGAAGTAAACTTTCGACTTCACAGGATCGGGAACCATAGTAGCATCCCCTTCTTGCCAACCGGCGGGACAAACTTCATCCGGGTGGGATTGGACGTATTGAATCGCTTTTAGAGTGCGGAGGGTTTCATCGACACTGCGACCAAAGGAAAGATTATTAATAGTAGCGTGTTGGATAACACCTTCTTTATCGATGATAAACAGACCGCGCAGGGACACTCCCGCATCAGGATCAAGAACATTGTAAGCGGTGCTGATTTCTTTTTTCAGATCCGACACCAACGGATAGGCCACATCACCGACACCGCCGGATTTTCTCTCGGTTTGAATCCATGCTAGGTGAGCAAATTCGCTATCGACGGACACCCCTAAAATCTCGGTGTTGATGCTGGCAAATTCGCTAACTCGATCGCTGAAAGCGGTAATTTCCGTGGGGCAAACAAAGGTAAAATCGAGGGGATAGAAGAATAAAACGACGTATTTACCCCGATAATCCGATAATTTGATGGTTTTGAACTCTTGATCGAAAACGGCGGTCGCGGTGAAATCCGGCGCCGCTTGTCCGACTCTTAAGCAACCTTCGGCGGTCATACTTTTAATCTCCTTAATCTAGTTTCTGGGAAAATGCAACTATTTTTACATTCCTTAACAACTATATCATAGTCATAACGATTTTGAGTAGTCAGCAATCAGTGATCAGTTATCAGTTATCAGTTATCAGTGGCTAGTGGGGAGATAGGGAGATAGGGAGATAGGGAGATGGGGTGGTCACTGCGTGCGCGTTGCGGGGGGTGATGGGGGTTAGGTGTTAGAGAGGTTTGATCGGGCGAGAGAAAAAGAATTTAATAGACTCCATAATGTTCACTTTCGCAGCTGAAATAATAATTTAAGGACAGCGAAAGAGATCGTCGCCCAGCGAATTCAGCCCATCGTACAACTTAGTACAACTTTCTTGCCTCAACGCTCCTCCACGCTGCTGTCTGCTTTTACTTATAGTTGCAAAGGCTATGTCATCAAGCACTGGTAAATATCTATCCCCATCCCAACGTCAGCAACTTCTCGAAATCTTAACAGAACCGAATATCTCTGATGTTGATCGCAAACGGATTCAAATCATTCTTTTCGCTGACGAGGGCAAATCCCAGGGCGAGATCCGTAAGCTTCTCGATTGTACTGCCGCCACCGCTAGTAAATGGATACTGATCGCCGAGAGTGGCAAGATTGATCGCTGGCAGAAATACCGCCGCGGTCGCCCGCAAAAAGTTGATCAACCTTACCTCGATCGCCTGAAGGAACTGATTAGTAAATCCCCCCGGGATTTCGGCTATTCCTTTAAGCGATGGTCGGGAGTTTGCTTAGCGCGGCATCTAGAGAAAGAATTCGGGGTTGCGCTCACCCCCACCCACGTCAATCGCCTCCGCAAACAGCTACAGCCGATCCGCATCGTCGATCTTTCTCCTTCAGCCAAAGCTTAAAACAACTATGCTCGATACTCACAGCCTCGTCAATCCCTGGCCGGAATTCCTGTCCGAAACCCAGTGGCGGAGTCTCCCAAAAACAGCGATCGCCCTCTCTCCCGAAGCAGGTACCCTGTCCCTACAGCCCGGATTATACCTAGTCGTTCGCGGCAAAGTTCGGATAGCGAACTCGCAACAAAAAGAGATGATCGCGCTCAAAACCGACGAATTTTTTGGAGAATTCACCCTCTTTCCCCGATCGGGTTTTCTGCCCTACTCGGTTCGAGTCTCGGTGAAGGCGGAACTACTTCTTATCCCCGAGTCCGCCCTGAGGCCGATCCTGAAAAAACACCCCGCCCTGAAAAAAACATTACTGCAACGGGCGCGGGAAATTGAGCAACTTCTTGGGACGAAGACAGAAGAAACGGACAAAAAAAGCGATCGAGCCTATTTTCCCTCTCCGGCGCAGCGGTTAGGTCACTGGATCGGTCAATCCCTCCGCCGTTATCCCTTCTTCGAGCAACAGTCCGCCTCCGATTGCGGGGCGGCCGGTTTAGTCATGATCGCCCGTTATTGGGGCAAAAGAATCAGCGTCAACCGTTTGCGGGAAATGGCCAACGTCAACCGCGACGGGGCAACCCTGTCGGGACTGATCACCGCGGCGGAAAATATCGGCCTCTCCACCCGTCCGGTAAAAGCGACTCTAGAGGGATTAGTGGGACTTAAACAAATTTTAAGCCCAAACAAAGCCTAAACTGGCTTTGTAAGCGGCAAACACATCCCGATTCTCGGTCAGCCACTCAAAGAAACGGAAAGACATCGCTGTCCGAAAAGCTTCTAAAGCTTCCACAAAAGTGT
>NZ_JACJQV010000038.1 GCF_014696875.1 Microcystis wesenbergii FACHB-1317
TATCTTCCTCAAAAATTACATCTTTTACCCAATGTAACTGATTTTCTATTTTCCAATGTCCTCGAATAATTTTAGCAAATACTTGGGCGGATTCAGTTAGGCTACTGATATAGTAAGCTGTTTCTTCATAGGTTTTATCCCCGCGACTACCCCTTCTTTCTACTTTAATAACTCTTCGCAGATTTTCAAATCCTTGTCTTTCATTTTTCCTCACTTTAAAAACTTCTATTTTTCTGGATATTTTTCGACCATGACTATTATCTTGTTCAAGAAAACAACTTTCTGGCTTTGAGGAATTACTCAGGTCTTGTATTCGCTGATAAAGATTTTTCTGATTTCCTTTAACTGTGATAACATAATCATTTTTAGTCTTGGCTATTAAGCTGATTGTTTTCTTCTGACAGTGTAAAGCATCGCCAGTAAAAACTTTATTTTGGAGAGTGCAATCCTCAATTATAGCTTGCCCTTCGTCGATTTCAGACCCTTTTTTGTTTTCAATTCTTTTTAAGTGTAATACCAAGCCACTTTCTTGACTAAACAATGAGACAAACATAATAAAATTTTGTTGTTCATTGTTAGGATTCTTTAGAGTGTTTTTGAGACTTTTTCCATCTATGTCTAGCCAATTTATATCACTTCTTTGTCCATATTCTTCTAATGCCCATTCATTAAACATTTTTAACAAACTCTGCCAGTCAACTCCCATCATTACCCTTCTAATTGTTGAATAGGATGGGACTCTTTCTGGAATTATGTTAAATTCTTGACTGAGCCTGTGCCGATTATTTTTAGCAAACTCTCCTAGCTCTCTATAACCTGAGTATCCTAGCATTGTTCCCAGTATTATTACTACTAATACTATCCATAAAGGGTGTCTTTTTCCTTGATCTTTCCGAAAGTCCTTGACTTGTTTCAGTTTTTCTATTAAGCTCAACATATCTTTCAAAAGTTCGCGTTCACTTCTCATTTTACCTGACAGTGATCGCTTTTACTTTTGATATTCTGATGGGAGAATGAAACAGCCCTACCCCGATGTCGGGGGGGTTGGGGGGTTGCCTTTTGCATGAGTGCATGAGCAGAAAACGGGTTTCTCGGAGAAACCCGTTTTCTGTGCGTTACTCAACGGATTTAGTATGATATAATTTGTTCTTGCTTTTACCTACATATTTAAGTGATTTTGTCAAGAGAATGAGCGAATTAAAATCTCAAATCACAGCTATTGATCATCAACTTTCTAAACGCCCGATCACCCTCGATCCCGCAGGATATTTTATTATTTATCTAGACCGAGAAGCCGGGTTAATCTGTGCCAAACATTACAGCAATATTATCAACGAAAAAGGTTTAGCCGTCGATCCAGAAACGGGAAAAGTTATCGGTGTTAGGCAAAAACTTGATCGCAATCCTGAGACTATTTACACCGCTAGGACTGCCAAAGAATTAGCCGTCAAAGTGATCGAAGAAACCCAACCTTGTCCCATTACTATGTTCGATCATGCTGCTTATTTAGGTCGAGAATTTACCCGCGCCGAATACGCTTTAATCACTGGGGAAGAATATATTCAGGATTAAAAATTGGGCTTTTCAGTAATCAGTAATCAGTAATCAGTAATTAGGGATAAAGATGAAGATAAATAAATAAATAACTTACATCTGATAACTTACATCTGATAACTGATAACTGATAACTGATAACTGATAACTGATAACTGTTAAACCGTGCCTTTAAATAAACCTTGGGGACGGAATAATAACAGCAAGATCATAATTAATAAAGCCACGGCTAATTTATAATCAGAACCAATTAAGGGAACACTAATTTCTTGAGCAACACCAATAATTAAAGCCCCAGCAATCGCTCCGTAGGGATTACCAATACCACCTAAAATAACGGCCGCAAACATTGGTAAGATTAAAAACCAGCCCATATTGGGACGTACTCCTCCAGTAATTAACCCGAACATCCCTCCAGCTAAAGCAGTTAAAACTCCGGTAATTATCCATGTCCAGAAGACAACCCATTCGACGTTAATTCCGGTTACTCTAGCTAAATCGTTGCTGTCAGCTACGGCACGCATCGCCTTACCGATCTTAGTTTTTTGCAATAACAAATGGAGGGCAATAATAACTAGAATTGCCAAACCAATGACTAACAAGCGATCAAAAGCTACTTTAATACCAAAAATTTCTGTAGCGGTCATCACAGGCAGATCGTAGCGTTGATTACTGCCGCCCCAGATCATTAAAATACCATTGCGAAGAAATAAAGCCAAACCGATCGAAATAATAATTAAAGTGGTAGAATCAGCCCGTCGATCGCGCATAGGTTTCCATAATAATCTCTCGGCAATGAGCATGGCAATAGCTGTCACTGCTGCCCCCACCGCCATCGCTAACCAGAGATTAATCCCTTGAGCATTTACCAGCCAAGTTATGTAAGCGCCCAAAGTCATAAAATCGCCGTGGGCAAAATTAGACAGACGCAAAATGCCACAGGTAAGGGTTAAACCGACAGCAGCCAGAGCAATAATACTACCGACGGCTAAACCATTGAATAAAAGTTGCGGTGTATCCATCAAACCTCTTGTATAAATCAGAAATTGTCCTTAGAAATAGAAGTCAGGAGAGAGAAAATTAATTAACTTTTGTCTTTTACCTTATTTAACTGAAAGCTGAGGGCCTGTGGCTTAAATATTTTTGTTTAGACCAAATTACACGGCAGTATAAGCTCAGACAGCTATTATAAAGGTTTGTGTGCCGGCAATTTCTGGCGGCCAGGGAAAAACTGACGGCTGATGACTTACTGCTATAAAATCAAGAATGCCCACTGATGGAATTTGCCGCCAATGAAGACTATCTTTCGATTAGCGATCGCTTTTTTTGCAATACTATTTATCCTATCTCCTGTCAATGCCTTAGCGGCCAGTTCTGCTGCTGTCACAGGAGCCAATGCCAGTTATGAAAACCAGAATCTGACAGGAAAGGATTTTTCGGGACAAAATTTGCAATCTGCCCAATTTACTAACGTTAATCTGCAAGATTCTAACTTTAGCTCTGCCGATTTGCGCGGGGCAGTGTTTAACGGAGCCTCTATCATCGAAGGCAACTTTCATGGAGCGGACTTAACCAATGGGTTAGCCTATCTGAGTACCTTTAAAAATTCTGATTTAAGCGATGCCATTTTTGCCGAAGCAATTATGCTGCGCACCATTTTCGAGGGAGTCAATATCAACGGTGCTGATTTCAGTTTTGCCGTGCTTGACGCTCAACAAATCAAAAATCTCTGTGAAAGAGCCGAGGGTGTCAACTCAAAAACCGGCGTCTCTACCCTGGAATCTTTAGGATGTGATCAATGATGCAAACCCGGGTTGGTGTTATTGGTGGTGGACAATTAGCATGGATGATGGCACAGGAAGCCAAGAAATTAGGCATTTCTCTAATTGTACAAACACCACACCCCGACGATCCCGCCGTTGCTTTAGCTGACGGGGTTGTTTTTGCGGAAATAGCCGACGTGGAAGGCACAAAAAAACTAGCTCAACATTGTGATCTGATCACTTTTGAAAATGAGTTTGTTAATTTAGATGCCCTAGAAGAATTAGCAGCCACAGGGGTTAAATTCTATCCTAGTTTGGCAAATCTGCGCCCCCTATTGGATAAATACGAGCAAAGATGTTATTTACGCTCCCTAGGATTGCCTGTGCCTGATTTTTGGGCGATAGATAATTTATCCCAATTAGAAAATTATCCTTTTCCGCTAGTGCTGAAAGCGCGACGACACGGTTATGATGGCCAAGGAACCTTTATTATCCGCACTCCTGAAGAATTAAACGCCAAAAAGCCGCAATTAGAGCGTCTTGACTTGATGTTAGAAGCTTATATTCCCTACGAGCGAGAATTAGCCATCGTTGCCGCTAGGGGATTAACTGGGGAAATCGTCACCTATCCCGTGGTGGAAACTCATCAAAAGGAGCAAGTCTGTCGCTGGGTAATCGCTCCCGCCGCTCTTAACCAATCTTTACACGCTCAAACCGAACCTATCGCCCATCATCTGTTAAGTAGTTTGTCGGCGGTGGGTGTTTTCGGGATAGAGTTATTTGTCACTCCCCAGGGAGAGGTATTGATTAATGAAATCGCTCCCCGTACCCATAATTCGGGTCATTACAGCCTTTCTGCCTGTCTTACCTCCCAATTTGCCCTACAACTGCAAGCAGTCGCTAATTTGCCCCTCGGAGCCACGGATTTAAAATCTGCTGGGGCAGTTATGGTTAATCTCTTGGGTTTTGAGGATAGTGACGGCGATTACGCCGAAAAAAGAGCAATTTTAGCGGCAATTCCAGACGCTCACGTTTTTTGGTACGGTAAAAAATCCCGTCCCGGTCGAAAATTAGGCCATGTCACCCTCTTAAGGGATACAAGCGATCGCTCTGAGTTATTGGCCCTAGCAAAACAGATAGAAAAGCTTTGGTATGGTTGTTAGGGAAATGGGGTGTATTTTCAGTAAACAGTGAACAGTAAACAGTGAACCGATAACTGATAACTGATAACTGTTTACTGATAAGGATGTGAACTGATAACTGATAACTGATAACTGATAACTGATAACTGATAACTGATAACTGATAACTGATAACTGATAACTGATAACTGATAACTGATAACTGATAACTGATAACTGATA
>NZ_JACJQV010000039.1 GCF_014696875.1 Microcystis wesenbergii FACHB-1317
CTTAAGAAATCTCGGCAAATTCCGTCTTCTACTTTCAAAGGTTATCGGTTGCGGGAAAAGAGCGGCCAGTTTCTCTAGTTGGACTATCCGATGACTTTGTAAGAGCAGGATTACTATCTGTAAGGTCAAATAGCTCGCCTCGCTAAGGTTTGCCTGTAAGCAAGCCTGATAGAATGAAGGTAACATTTTTAATTTTTGAGTGGTTGTCCTAACCACTCTATTTCTTTAGGGGGTCGTTTGGCTAGACTCCCCGCTCTATCTAGCTTGTAGCCCCTCTGTCACCCCTTGAACTGAAGAACATCGACTGTTAGGCAATATTTTGCAGACCTTATTGAGCTATCCAATTTTGCCAACGGAAGTCCTCAAGGGGCAAATAGCCAATCAATCTCTACCTCTCCGCGCCTGGGTTTCCCAACCTGAACGCACCCCGAATGCTTGGGATTTTTGGGGGGCGCTTGACGGACGAATGAAAGCAGGGATTAGCTATATGGTGACAGTTGCAGTTGAACCCTTTGCAGCGGTTGAGGTTCGTTTGGTAACAGAAAAAGTTCTCAAAGTCGAGCCAAAGTAAGTAGTTAAGCTGTTGCATATTAGACCTCTCCAGAAAAGATTTTGATAGGCTCGTAGTAAGGGCTTCAGCCCTTATGTTGACAATTGTTGGAGAGGTCTATTTAAACATTGTTAATAATTTACAGAGTAATTGCTGATCTTGTCGGGTACGTTAATGAAATGTAACGCACCGAATTAATGCTTATTTATTTCCCCCAAAATATCTCAATTTTTGACAAAAGCGCTTGATTTTCGCTGCGTTACGCTACCATAAAATAACAGAAGATCTTGACAATCCCTTGGAGAACCCCCTTGGCAACACTGACCGACATTGGCAAACTGATCGCCATCGATCCCCATAATAATCGTCCTGTACTCGCAGGAACAAGAACATCTGTTCGGAAAATCGCCGGTTTATATAACCAAGGTAACAACGCCGAAGAGATAGCTAGAAGATTAAATCATTTAAATATCACTCAAATTTATGCAGCATTAACCTATTATCACGCTAATAGAGAGGAAATAGAGCGAGACATAGCAGCCGAACAAACTGCCTATCAAGAACTCGCCAAACAACATTATCAACAAAAACAACTCATAGAATGACCAAAATTCGTCTGTATTTAGATGAAGATACACTTTTATAAAATCCATACTAATTGGATTGATAACAGACAAAATCATTCAGGAATTATTTTAGGGGTTCAAAACTATTCCATTTTTGTGCTAGACTAATAATATAGTAGCCAAAGGGCATGAGGAGAATTTTCATTTCCTTGGAGAAACTGTCAGACTACTTTTGATATGAGGTGTGCCATGCGCGATCGCCAATCGACCCCCGACACCAAATCCCAGCACTCCCAGCCGACCAAGGAACGGGAAACCCAGAGGACAACTGCTCAAGAAGATGCCCTGGTGACTCAACAAGACCCCTTGGTACAGACCATCAGTCGGATGGGGAGTCCTCCCTCGGCCAAAGTTCACGCTAACTTGCTCAGTCGGGCAACCTCAGACTACCCCGCCCGCGGCCGCCAACTGATGCTTCAGATGCAGCGGCAGTACGGCAACCGCTACGTCCAACGGGTAGTGGAACTGTCTCGCCAAGGACCGAGAGAAACCGAAGCCACCCCAGAAGTGGAAGCAGCAATTGAACAGACACGGGGTGGGGGGCGATCGCTCGATGCTGGCATCCAGCGGCAAATGGAATCCGCTTTTGGCACCAATTTCAGTGGGGTGCGCGTCCATACCGACAGCACGGCTGATGCTCTCAATCAATCCCTCAGTGCTCGTGCCTTCACTACAGGACAAGACATCTTTTTCCGCCAAGGGGAATACAATCCCGGTAGTTCCAGTGGCAAGGAATTACTAGCCCATGAGTTGACCCATGTGGTGCAGCAAACAGGGACTGTGCGCGGTAAATTGGCGATCGGGGAAGCAGGCGATCGCTACGAACAGGAAGCGGACAAGGTAGCCTCGGAAGTCTTACAAAGACTCGATGCGCCAGCATCGGTACAGCGACAGGAAGCATTGACACTCCCTAAGTCGCTTGAAAATGAAGCGGACCTGATGAGCGCGCGCTCCCTGACAGCGGGTCTAGACCGCCCAACCATAAGACTGGATTCGTTGGCGAGTATACCACGGCCGCTCCAGGGCAAATTCTTCGAAAAAACCGGTACAACATATGTCTGGCATAACGAAGAGCCGGATGATCGTTACCACCGCCTACCAGAGACGCGCCGCTACTATGACTATGGTGTTTTAAACCCCCTCAACATGATCTATGGCGGCTATCCCGTATATACCCGTCAAGCGGTCGATCGTTCCCATAATCCTGTCCATACTGCAGACTGGTCGGATGAAGAAACTCAAAAGTTGAGAGCCGTCTTTGCGGCGATCCAAAACACACCATACGAGGGGATACTAAATTATATCGAACACCGTATCATTGGTACTCTTGGGGTTGAAGTCCTTGCTGCGTTCTCCCGTGGCGCTCACATCATCTTCAACGACAACGGTCAGGTCTATCGTGACCTGTTCGATATCGCTGCACCAGTTGCCAAGCTTCGACCACAGACCTGGGGCGAGTGGTTTTGGGGCACAGAGGTTGAAACAACGCCCGAAAATCTAGCTCCATCGAGCAAGGGTGGTGCGGGAATGGGGGCACGCCGACCGGAACGTCGTGAGACTTCCCATTATACAGCGGATGCGTTGCCGCAACTCGGTATCGATCTGCCGAATCCATTGACCGGCCACATCCTGATCGGCCGGGTCCCGCCTGCGAGGGGGGTAGCCAGCCGTGCCGCAGGACATACTTTCATCCAAACCGAGATGTACGGTTTTAAGACCGTCTATGACCATTACATCGGTCATGTCGAGGGCTTCTTTTGGAACTTTGTCGCCTCGTATCAAAGCGGGCTTGTCGGCTACTGTAAGTACAGCGAGAAGAAACAGATGGAGATCCGGGAGCAGGATAATCCCCATAAGTCCGTAGTACAAGGCAAGTTTGTCGCCTCACCAATCTTCGCCGCACCATTGCAACTGAAATCGAGGCAGACAATGCAAGCAGCACCCAGACCCGTGCTGCAAAGGAAGATCAGTTTTGATGACGAGAGTGTCGTGCTTGATCTCAAGGACAACGAGAATGCGAAACCGAGAATTCGCCAGCAGTAGCTCTTGTAGGGTGCGTTCCCTGATGCAACTCTTGTGACTCTATGATTCAGATATTGGGAACGCACCAGACCCATTTGGTGAATAAGGCGATCGCGCTTCCTACCTTATAAGACAACTTATCGATTTTGTATATATATTTTGTAGATGCTGATGGAATTTGAATGGGATGAAAACAAAAATCGACAGAATCAACAAAAACATGGGATAAACTTTGAAGAAGCCAAAGAAATCTTTCAAGGGATTTACTTCACTGCGATCGATGACCGTTATGACTATGGAGAAATACGAGAGATCGGTATCGGTACCATCCGAGGTACTGTGATCGTCACCGCGATCTATACTGATAGAAACGGCAAAATCCGCCTAATTTCCGCCCGAAAAGCCACACCCAAAGAAAGGAAACAATACAATGACTATCTCCGACGAACGACTTAAACAAATCGAAAATATCCCCGACTCGGCCATAGATACATCTGATATACCCGAACTCGACGATCATTTCTGGTCCAACGCCACACTGGTCAAACCCATCACGAAAAAAGCCATCTCGATTGGGATAGACGAAGATATTTTGGATTGGTTTAAAAGCCGAGGTAAAAACTATCAAACGATGATTAATACCGTTCTGCGTTCCTATGTCGAGCATTATCAAAAGTAAACTAATACAAATTTAGTGCGATCACCGACGAGTGTAGCTCTTGTAGGGTGCGTTCCCTGATGCAACTCTTGTGACTCTATGATTCAGATATTGGGGACGCACCAGGCCCATTTGGTGAATAAGGCGATCGCGCTTCCTACCTTATAAGATAACTTATCGATTTGCTTAAGCGAAACCCAAGGAAAATGAGGAAAAAGCATGAATGCGATCTCGATTAATCAATTTACCAATAATATCCAAGACTTTATTAAACAAGTCATTGAGGGCTCTTCGTTACTTGGTATGGTTCGATAGGGAGGCATAAATCGACTAAATCCTTATCTGGCAGGAGACTTAATTGATTAGTTCGCTCTAGATCGAAAAGAATTGACAAAAATCGCTAAATGCCTTTCTATATAAGGGTTCCATCCCTTATAACCCCCGTCCATTGCATCACACAAACCGAAGAGCCTCATTGAGCAACATACTCCCCTTAAAATAACCTCTCAAAATGGAGAAGATTTTATTATTATTAGTGCTGAAGATTGGGAACAACAAAAAGAAACCTTATTTGTTTTGCAAAATAGTGAATTAATGCAACAAATTAAGGACTCTCTCGCTACTCATAGCCAAAATAAAGGTTACATTCTTAATCAAGAACAACTAAATGAGAACCTTAATATTTGAAGGAAAAACATGGGAAATTTACGAAGAATTGCGACAAAAAGATAAAGCTTTACATAAAAATCTTTGTAAACTTCTCAAAGAAATATTGAGAGACGATCCTACCAAAGGGACGGGAAAACCTGAACAATTAAAACATAATTTATCAGGTTTTTGGTCAAGAAGAATCTCTCAAAAAGATCGTCTAATTTACAAATTTGATGATAAGTAGGGTCTGCTGAAAAAGTCGCTCAAGGAATTATGCTATTAAGTGCCAATAATTTGTCGCCCAAGTGATAAGTTTTACTTTGGTAAAACGGCTTTTAACATAATTTTTATTAACTGGAGTTTAGACTAACAGGGGACGATCGCTACGAGGAAAGGGCGATCGCTAGGACGAGAAGGTGATCGCTAGGACGAAAGGGCGATCTGGGGGCGATGACAGATTTGTCCCAATAATTTATCGTTCATAAAGTCACAAAAAAAGGGAAAATAAAAAAGTAAAACAATTAACATTTATTCCCTAGATGAATAATAACA
>NZ_JACJQV010000004.1 GCF_014696875.1 Microcystis wesenbergii FACHB-1317
ATACAGAGGTAGCAGCGGCTAAGTCTGGGTACTGGCAGTGCGGGACGGTGCTATGGCGATTTGATTACCCTATTCAGAAATCTTTGTCAAGTACAATTTATACCAAATTAGATCAGCTTACCCTGTTGCATAAGTCTAGACAAAATAGGATAAAATAGTCCAAGAGTTAAGATTGAAAGATGACTTACGAACAAGTAAAAACTTTAAAGCCAACAGAGTTCAAACGCTTGTGTGGCGTGTATCCAGATACATTTAAGGATATGGTAACAGTCCTAAAGGCAGAAAAAGTTTGGCAAAAAAAGACAGGTAGACCTAGCAAATTGAGTACGGAAGACCAACTACTAATAACATTAGAATATTGGCGAGAATATCGCACCTATTTTCATCGGGGAAATAGTTGGGGTATTAACGAATCAACGGCGTATAGAATTGTTAGGAAAGTAGAGAATATTCTCATCAAATCAGGTCTGTTTAATCTACCCGGAAAAAAAGCCCTCTTAGAAAGTAATAGTGAAAGAGAAGTAATAGTGGTGGATGTGTCAGAACAGGAGATAGAAAGACCCAAAAAAAAACAGAAATCATGCTAGAGTGGCAAGCAGGGATACCACACATTAAAGTCGCAAGTCGTTGCCGATCTCGCGCAGCGAGCGCGTTGCGACCAAAAAAGCGAGCAGGTAATCTGTGTCCGTTGTGAGAAAGGAAGAGTCCATGATTTTCGACTGTGGAAAGAGAGCAAAATAAGGTTAAATAAGGAAATAGAAATATTAGGGGATAAAGGCGATCAAGGAATTCAGAAGCTCCATCAAAACAGTCAAATTCCTCATAAAAAAAAGAAAAAAGAAAAACTAAGTAAAGAGCAAAAAAAAAGCCAATCGTCAGTTATCACAACGGCGCATAGTTATAGAACATATTCATCGTCGTCTCAAAATATTTCGGATACTTTCATCAAGATACAGAAATCGCAGACGGCGATTTGGTCTGAGATTGAATTTGATTGCTGGTATCTACAATTACGAACTTCGTTACCGACAAAAGGATATATCTTGATTACTTTTGCAAGAGATCTAGTAAACTGAGCACCCACATTAACAATGGCGCAAAACAACTGCTCACCTCAAGAGTGCTGCGCTTTTCTCCTTTTTTCGCTTTCCCGGACTGATACCATTCTTTCAGTCTCTGTCTGACCGTATTGGGTTTTTCCTCATTGACTGCCGCAATCAACCTCGACACCTGAGTCAAACTGCTCGATTTGGTCATGACCATCCCGAAGCTCCAAGTTGCCAATCCGATAGCTTGCGGTATTGACAAATGGGGCAGATGTTCTGATACTATGCACGACCACTGCTTGAGATATTTGTTTTTCAGCATTGCCTTTCACGATGCTCCTCTAAATCCCGCATTTCTCACAAAAAGTGCGATCACCAACCCCAGAGGCCTTACGGAATCTAGGTTTTGACTGGGTGATCGCCCTGGAGCAAAAACGACAGTGTGTTGTTAGGATTCAACTTAAGCTCATCATCAATTAGACCTTGAAAAAAGAACAAATTTAAAATGCGTATTTTGAGGTTAATTAATTGATAAATTCTCAATTTTAAGTAGAGAATGAAGTCAAAAGCTTGCTATAATTTAATCATTAAAACTATTGAAAGTATGTCAAGTTTATGACTCCTAGTTCAGACCAGTATCCACTCAATCAATTAAATTTTGGAAACCTCGATGGAAGACAAGTAATCGCTAATTTTGAAGGAGAAAAAATCACCTCAGATGCAGGAATTATTTTGATGGCAGAGTTAGACCAAAAGCTAAAAATAACGACTCGATTTGCCGAATGTTTTCGAGATTATCGAAATTCATCATATCTAGATTATTCAGTTCATGAACTACTCGCACAAAGAGTTTATGCGATAGTTTTGGGATATGAGGATGTCAATGATCATGATAAATTACGTCATGATCCAGCTTGAGCAATAGCATTGAAAAAACTCAATTTTATTGATTCAGACGAAGCAGTTTTAGCGGGAAAAAGTACAATTAATCGACTAGAATATTGTCCAGAAACAATAATAGACAAGGGGAAAAGTCGCTATCATAAAATAGAGCCTAACCCCAAAGAAATTGAAAAAGCTTTTGTGGACATCTTTCTAGAATCCTACAAAAAGCCACCTAAACAAATTATTTTAGACATGGATGTCACCGATGACCAAGTGCATGGAAATCAAGAAGGTGCATTTTTCAATACTTATTATAAAGGAGTGTGTTAGGCACCTTTGTCTATATTTTGTGGGCATCATTTATTAGTAGCTAAATTGAGGTCATCTAATGTAGATACAGCAGCAGGAGCCTTGTCAGAATTACAAAGAATCATCGGAATTATTCGAGAAAAATGGAAAGATACTCAGATATTAGTTCGTGGAGATAGTGCTTATGCCCGGGAAGAAATTTTCAAATTCTGTGAAGAACAAGAGGGAGTTGATTATGCTATAGCAATGGGAACTAATAGCCAATTGAAGTTACGAGCGACCGATGTAATTAAGAAAGCAGAAAGTGATTATGAACAAAGACTTGAACCTGTTACTGCTTTAATGGAGACGCTATTTTCCCCAGACGAAAAATTAGAAGAAGTCAGAGAATTAGTTCCAGAATCGACTTTTTATCGCTCCCTTTGCTACAAAACTCAAGAATCTTGGAGTTGTTCAAGAAGAGTTGTTACCAAAGTTTGTCATGGTAGTAAAGGATTAAAAATTCGTCATGTTGTCACATCTTTACCATCGGCAAAAATTCCCCCATCAAAACTTTATACAGACAAATATTGTTTCAGGGAAGAGATGGAAAATCGTCTTAAAGAACAACAATTAGATTTATTCGCCGACCGGACTTCAACCCAGACATTTGAGAGTAATCAATTAAGACTTTGGCTATCATCAATGGCTTAGGTTTTAATGCAAGCTTTTCGTCAACATTGTTGAGCGAAAACCTCTTTTACCAAAGCAACAGTAGGAACAATTCGCCTTTGTTTTCTTAAATTGGGGGCGAGAATTACTGTGAGCGTTAGAAGAATTTTAATCGCCATAGCTAGTTCTTGTCCTTATCAAGATATTTTGGCGATAGCCTACTCTAGAATTCAAGGACTTCCTGCTCCTGGATAAGTCGAATAGTTCTCAAAGATAACTAAATAATCTTCCCAATGGCTGCTCATAAATTCAGCCTGTTTCATCATGGAAATTTTGACTAATTGACTAGATTTTATCTGTTGATTCAGCAAATTTTTGGCTAGTTTAGTTGGACTATCGCTCAGCAACCTTAAGAGGTTTTCTTATTTAAAAAAAACACAACTTTCAACCTCCAAATTAGGTTCTCAATTCAGTTTGTGAGAAATGCGGGTTATGCCATCAAATCCACAATTAAAGTTGGCTCTTCGTTACCCTTTATGCTAAATCAACAGACAAGATGCCAAGACAACATACTTCTAACCCAAAAATTCCGAAAGTTTCTAAAGCCATAGCCTCTCCGTTTTATTAGTTTAAGTTTATTGTTGATTCCCTCGACCACCCCATTCGTTGTCCTTCGCTCAAAATAACTAATGATTTCTCCAAACCAGTTTCGGAT
>NZ_JACJQV010000040.1 GCF_014696875.1 Microcystis wesenbergii FACHB-1317
GAGGCCGCCTTTAGCGGGAATCCGATAGAGAGGTTCGTAGTTAACCCAGTACGGGTCAAAGCGTACAAAGCTAATTCTAGATGCAATATTTGCGTACAGAATTAGTAACTATTGGATATTTTAATACAAATGCTCGAACCCCCCACTGCCCCACTTCCCCATCTCCCTCTCTAGCCACAAAAAAGGCGTTAAGCTTAACCTTAACGCTTGCCTTTGATTCAATGGCAGTGACTAGCTCTTGCGACGAGCGAAAGCACCAACACCAGCAGCGGCTAAGATACCGAGGATAGCAGAGGGTTCGGGGATGTCAATTGATTTTGTTGTTTGTCTGAAATCGTTGGTGATACTGTTAAGTGATCCGTTAACACTAGAGACAGAGAAAGTGTCTCTGACGTAGAGTTTCAGGATATTCGGAGCAATTGGAACCGTTTGGCCAGGAGAGCCAGTGCCACCAATATCAGAGCTTTTGGCCTCCGAGGTTCCGACCAAACTCGTCCCTTCGAAAGCATCTGACCAAACCGTCTTGTTCAGAGAGACACCGGAGTCAGTCTGGCCAGTTGTGGTATAGCCAGCGCTGAATGCTGAGAACATCTTCGTCAAAAGTTCGTTGTCGCCAGTGCTGGGGTCATCAACGATCTCGATCGTGTAATCTATGACATAAACGCCACTTAAACTGGTCAGAGGGGTAGCTGGGGTGAAGGTGAAGGTGTGCAAATCGCCCAAGGGCAGCACGGTTTCCGTAATGGTCAGAAAATTGCCCGGGCTATTTATATCACTGCCAGATGAGTTGATGTGTGTAAACAACTTGTCCCCTTTCCGGCAAGGATTGGTCTTGAAATTGTTGAAACTTTGTGGGAAACACTCCGCCGCCTGCGCTTGGACGGGGGCAGTATTGGCAAAGCCGAAAGCGGCAACGCTGCCAGCGATAGCAAGAGCGCCAGTGGTTAGTCGTCTAGAGATGTTGGTGATCATTTTAAGTCGTTTGTTACTTTTTGTTAGGGCCAAGTACGGATACTACGCACTCTAGTATAGTTATAACCTCGGCCAGATGCAATGTCAAGTTATTGATGTCTAAATTCAAGCCAAATCTCCTCAAGATTTCCTAACAACCGATAGATACAGCTTTTTCCACCAGGTAATGATCAAGTATGACGGGATTGGGCATCATCTCTGGACGTTCGGCTAATTTTCCAACTTCCCCACTTCCCTACTTCCCCACTTCCCCACACCTTTGAAAGAGGATTTAGTATTAGTGGTAACAGCAGCTACCCAATTTTTTTTGGTATTTGTTATGCTGATTCTTAACAATTTGTAATCTTTGGGAAAGTTCCTTAATACTGCATGGTCGTTTCTGCTACAATTCCCCCCCTGGCTCAAGATACCCTCGCCCTGAAAGCGGTGTGGGCGAATATTGGCTATGATAGTTGTCCCCACCATTACAATTTCCATCTTCATACCCATTGTTCCGATGGTCAAATGAGTCCCCAAGACTTGATGAGACAAGCGTTAGACATCGGACTAAAAGGATTAGCAATTACCGATCATCACTCGATCGAAGGTTATCGACAAGCCCAAATTTGGCTAGAAAATCAGCATTTAAAGGTTTCTATACCCCATCTCTGGACAGGAGTAGAAATTACGGCGGATCTCTTAGACACAGAAGTGCATATTCTTGGTTATGGTTTCGATCCTACTCATACCGTCTTGACTCCCTATCTGCAAAGAACCAAACCAGAAGGAGATCTGGCTTTAGCCTCTAGAGTCATTAACAGTTTACAGCAAGCGGGGGCTTTAGTGGTTCTCGCCCATCCCTTCCGTTATCATCGTCCCGCAGCCGATTTAGTAGCGGCGGCGGTAGAATTGGGTATTGATGGTATTGAGGCTTTTTATGCCTATGGCAATCCCAAACCCTGGCTACCCAGTCAACCGGAAACCGAACAAGCGCTCGCTCTGAGTCGTCAATACCAATTATTTGCCACCTGTAGCACCGATTCCCACGGTAAATCTTTATTACAGCGCATTTAGCCTGATCCCGGGATTAACTGTAAAATAACTAAATTGACTAAACTCGCTCCCTTCTCGATCGAGTGTTAGTTTTTTATGGCCGTTGATCAGTGATCAGTAATCAGTAACCAGTAACCAGTGAAAGAGCCTAAATTTGTTGAAAATTGAAAACTTAAACCTGATAACTTAAAACTTAAACCTGATCACTGATAACTGATAACTGATAACTGATAACCCCCTGAATGAAAGATTTATTCCTTTACACTTGCTGGTTAATTCCCATTTATGGCTTAATTGGTTCGATTTTAACCCTACCTTGGTCTTTAGGCATTATTAGTCGCACCGGTCCGCGGCCGGCGGCTTATATTAATCTATTGATGACCGTCTTAGGGTTAATACACGGAACGATCGCTTTTAATCAAATTTGGCATCGAGAGACGATTAAACTGGCTTTTGAATGGGTAAAAGTGGCCGATCTTAGTTTATCTCTTTCGATCGAACTTTCTCCCGTCAGTTTGGGGACGCTGGAAGTGATTACCTTAATCAGTCTCTTGGCCCAAATCTATGCCCTTGGCTACATGGAAAAGGATTGGTCTTTGGCGAGATTTTATGGCTTAATGGGCTTTTTTGAGGCAGCTTTGGGGGGAATTGCCCTGAGTGACTCCCTACTATTCAGTTACGCTTTCCTAGAGATGTTAACGGTCTCTACCTATCTCCTCGTCGGTTTTTGGTATGCCCAACCTTTGGTAGTAACCGCGGCCCGAGATGCCTTTTTAACCAAGCGCGTCGGCGATATTATTTTATTGATGGGTTTGGTGGCTCTGTCCAGTTACGGAGAAGGATTGAGTTTTTCTCAGTTAGAAAATTGGGCAGTAAATAACCCTGTACCGCCTCTGACGGCGACTTTGTTAGGATTAGCCCTTATTGCTGGTCCAACGGGTAAATGCGCCCAATTTCCCCTGAATTTGTGGTTAGATGAGGCGATGGAGGGACCAAATCCAGCCGGAATCATGCGGAATTCGATCGTGGTTTCGGCGGGGGCCTATGTTTTAATTAAGCTGCAGCCGGTGTTTACCCTATCTCCGATCGCTGCCAATGTTTTAATAGTGTTGGGGACAATGACGGCAATCGGTACTTCTCTGATGGCCCTATCCCAAATTGATATTAAACGGGTTTTATGCCACTCCACCAGTGCCTATCTCGGTTTGGTCTTTATTGCGGTGGGATTAGGTCATGTGGATATCGCTTTACTAATTTTATTCTCCCATGCGATCGCAAAAGCTTTATTGTTTATGAGCGCAGGAGCCTTAATTCTCACCACCAGTAACCAAAATATCACGGAAATGGGGGGAATTTGGGCAAGAATGCCGGCTACAACCATGGCTTTTTTAGGGGGTTCCGCGGGGATGACGGTTTTAATGCCCCTGGGGATGTTTTGGACGTTAAAAAAGTGGTTAGGTGGCGAATGGGCGATTCCTTGGTGGTTATTAGCGGTTTTAATCTTTGTTAATTGTCTTAGCATCGTCAATCTTACTCGGGTCTTTCGTTTAGTCTTTTTGGGACAAACCCAAAGTAAAACCCATCGCACCCCGGAAGTGGCCTGGCCGATGGCTTTGCCCATGGTAGCATTGATTTTAATCGCTTTATTGGCCCCGATTATTCCCCTACGTTGGGATTTTTGGCTATCTTTCACCAATCCTCTCGTTAATAACCAGAGTTTTACTATTGTCTGGGGTTTTCCCTTACTGATGGCCTCTGGAGTAATTGGCCTAGTTATCGGGTTAATGGTAGAGTTAAGACGAGCTTGGGCGAGACCAACTGGGTTAATCCTGCGATTCCTGCAAGATTTGTTCGCTTATGACTTCTATCTTGATCGCATCTATCAGTTTACCGTGGTTTTAGCGGTGGGCAGCCTGTCAAAAATTACCGCTTGGCTCGATCGTTATATTATTGATGGTCTGGTTAATTTAGTCAGTTTAGCGACGATTTTTAGCGGCAGCGCCTTAAAGTATAATGTTTCCGGTCAATCACAGTTTTATGTCTTGACTATTCTTTTGGGAATAGGGGGATTAATCTGGCTCTTATTAAACGGTCAATGGTCACTGATAACTAATTATTGGTCATCCCTGTTGACTCATTGAACCTCTGTGTATCAGTCCCTAGTCTCGCGGGTGCGGACTAGGGGAGGGCAAAAATCTCCACTCGGTCTATTTGTGTTATAATAGATTGGTCAAAAATGCTGGTGTAGCTCAGTGGTAGAGCAGCTGATTTGTAATCAGCCGGTCGCGGGTTCAAATCCCATCACCAGCTTCTGGGAAAACTAACTGTTTTCATTCCCTACAAGGCTTTATGGCTAAGCTAAGACGCATTTTAACTGCCTATCCTTAGATTAGCTGACCCCCCCTTGCCCTAGGGTTGATTCATTTAAATTAAGTACAGCGGATTTTGAGTCAATAAATTTGAATGAAAATTCTCAAGTTTATCTTTTTCTAATCAAAAGAGTTAGTGACAATAACTAATCTTTAATCCTCTGCCAATATTGATTATGAATAAATTGATAAAGCTTGTTCCCAAGCCACTAAAAGCCTATCTCTCTTCAAATTTTCTGAGAGTACATCCTGTTAATTTAGCTAATTTTTCTGCTTCTTACGTCGATAAAACTATCAGTTTTTCCCAACGTTCAGCTAACCACCTCTGTCCCTCTGTTATTGAGAGAAAACCCAAACCTCTGAAAAGATTCAATCCTATAGTTGTGAGAATTGACCAATTGCTGGCCGCTTGAAAATCACTTATCTCGCTTTTATCTTCCTCAAAAATTACATCTTTTACCCAATGTAACTGATTTTCTATTTTCCAATGTCCTCGAATAATTTTAGCAAATACTTGAGCGGATTCAGTTAGGCTACTGATATAGTAAGCTGTTTCTTCATAGGTTTTATCCCCGCGACTACCCCTTCTTTCTACTTTAATAACTCTTCGCAGATTTTCAAATCCTTGTCTTTCATTTTTCCTCACTTTAAAAACTTCTATTTTTCTGGATATTTTTCGACCATGACTATTATCTTGTTCAAGAAAACAACTTTCTGGCTTTGAGGAATTACTCAGGTCTTGTATTCGCTGATAAAGATTTTTCTGATTTCCTTTAACTGT
>NZ_JACJQV010000041.1 GCF_014696875.1 Microcystis wesenbergii FACHB-1317
CCCCGTTGGGGGCGTGGCGCCGCCCCCAAACCCCCCGCGCATTAGTTTTTCGGTGGGATGCTTACAGGCAGCTGCTGATATATCTGTAATAATTTAAAAGTCACTGATAATTGCTGATTGTCGGTATTTCTGCAAATGTGAGATGCACCCGATTAACTGCCCCTTTAATTAGGGTTTGCGGCAAAAAGTTTTTCCTGGGTGTAGGGTGTAGGGGTTTACCGATTTTCAGGGAAAAAGTATCTGAATTTTCCCCCCAATCACTCTCGGCTGGCACTTTTTGATGGGAAAAAAGTCTAAAAGCCTTATCCAACAAGGTTTTTAGATTTATTCAGCCAACCCTAACTATGTTATAATCAAGAGTCGGACCTATTTTACCGTTCTAGAACTATGACGCAACAGTATCGCATTACCCTACTACCCGGCGATGGCATCGGGCCGGAAATCCTCGCTGTCACCGTAGAGATACTGAAAGTCATCGCTAAAAAATTTGACCTCCAGTTTGACTTCCAAACCGCTTTAATTGGAGGGGCAGCCATTGATGAAACTGGCAATCCTCTCCCCGAAACAACCCTTAGCGCCTGTAAAAATAGTGATGCTGTTCTCCTGGCCGCTATTGGGGGTTATAAATGGGATAATTTGCCTCGGCAGCAAAGGCCGGAAACCGGATTATTAGGCTTAAGATCTGGTTTAGGTCTTTTTGCTAATTTACGTCCTGCCACCATTTTTCCGCAATTAATTGACGCTTCTAGTCTCAAACGGGAGATTATCGAGGGAGTGGATATCATGGTCGTCCGGGAATTGACTGGGGGTGTTTACTTCGGTCAACCGAAGGGGATTTTTGAGACGGAAACGGGAGAAAAATGTGGTGTAAATACCATGGTTTACTTGGAATCGGAGGTGGACCGCATCGCTAAGGTGGCCTTTGAAATTGCCCAAAAACGCGGCAATAAACTCTGTTCCGTCGATAAAGCTAATGTTCTTGATGTTTCCCAACTCTGGCGCGACCGGGTGACGAAAATCGCCGCTAATTATCCCGATGTGGAACTTTCCCATCTCTACGTCGATAACGCGGCCATGCAGTTAGTCCGGGCCCCCAAACAATTTGATACTATCGTCACGGGCAATTTATTCGGTGATATTCTCTCCGATGAAGCGGCCATGTTAACCGGTAGTATCGGAATGTTACCCTCCGCTAGTTTAGGGACTGCTGGGGTGGGAGTTTTTGAACCTGTCCACGGTTCGGCCCCAGATATCGCCGGCCAAGATAAAGCCAATCCGATCGCCCAGATTCTCAGCGCTGCTATGATGTTAAAATATGGGCTAAATCAGCCTTTAGCGGCAGCAGCACTGGAAAAAGCCATAGAAAAAGTCTTAGATATCGGTTATCGTACTGGAGATATTTTCTCGGAAGGTATGACCTTGGTGGGATGCCAAGGGATGGGCCAGGCCATCCTGAAAGTTTTAGAATCTTAACAAAAGTGCCAAATTCCGAAATCGTCATATACCATTGATTTAATAAATATGTCAATTTAATCGTGGGGAGACGAGTGATATGGTAGCCCTATCCCAGAAAACCGAACAACAACGTGTCGATATGGAAATCCCAATTTTGTTAGATCCTACTGTCTTACGGGCGGCCAGACGCATTTATCGCATCTACTGTACCCTCAATAGCCGAGTTAGTAAACGTCCTTTCGGTGTCGCTGTTAACCGCGACAATCATCGCGGCCAATTGATTTTTAACAATAAACCGATTCTACTCCCCGGAGAATGCTTCGTCCCGATTAAGCAAATCGAATCGGAAGCCTATTAATTTTTGTGAAGATTTGCCCTAAATATCTTGCCAAACGTCAGCTAATACCCACTGGCGTGATTTTTTTGTCTAATATAGGGTTTGCTGAACAAATCTAAAAACATTGTTCGATAAGACTTTTAGACCTTTTTGAAATCCAAAAGTACCGGCCATTGGAGTAATCGGGGGGAAAATTCCTGGACTTTTTCCCTGAAAATTAGGTAATTGAACTCCTGAAAATCGGTAAAACCCCACACCCCACACCCCACCTGCCCCCCCGATGTCGGGGGGGTTGGGGGGGTCACACCCTGTCCCCAAGACAAACTTTTTTCAGCAAACCCTAATATAAAAAGATGTTCGGGAATAATCTTAACTCTACCCTAATCCAAGACCTCGATCGCCTAGAAAATCGTCTTCGGGAAATCCCCCTCGAACCGGGGGTTTACTTCCTGCGCGACCAAAATGGCGAAATTCTCTACATTGGTAAATCCAAAAAACTCCGGTCTAGAGTCCGTTCCTATTTTCGTCCCAGTCAACCCCTCAGTCCCCGCATTGCTTTGATGGTGCGACAGGTGACAGAAATTGAATTTATCGTCACCGACACGGAAGCAGAATCTTTGGCCCTAGAAGCTAATCTAATTAAACAACATCAGCCCCATTTTAATACTCTCCTCAAGGACGATAAAAAATATCCATACATTTGTATTACTTGGTCGGAAACCTACCCGCGCATTTTTATCACCCGCAAACGTAGGATAAATAACCAAAAAGACCGTTATTATGGTCCCTACGTCGATACTAGGCTGCTGCGCCACACTTTACACCTAATTAAACGCACTTTTCCCCTGCGTCAACGTCCCCAACCTCTTTTTAAAGACCGTCCCTGTTTAAATTATGATATCGGTCGTTGTCCGGGGGTTTGTCAAAAATTAATTAGTCCCCAAGATTATCGAGAAACCTTGCAGAAAGTGGCGATGATTTTTCAGGGAAGGACGGGGGAATTATTAGAGAAATTAGCGACAAAAATGCTCGCAGCGTCGGAAAACCTAGATTTTGAACAAGCGGCCACGATTAGGGATCAAATTCGCGGATTACAGGCTCTTAATACCGATCAAAAAGTCTCTTTACCTGATGATACCGTATCCCGGGACGCGATCGCTTTAGCTAAGGACAAGCAGCATTGTTGCATACAATTATTCCAAGTGCGTTCTGGTCGTTTGGTGGGACGTTTGGGATTTTTTGCCGATAGTCAGTCAGCAAACGAGGGAGAAATCCTGCAAAAAGTCCTGGAAGAACATTATTTATCGGTGGAAGGGGTGGAAATTCCCAGCGAAATCCTGTTACCCTGCGAATTACCGGAAGGTGAGGTGTTAGCGGGGTGGTTAAGGGAAAAAAAAGGTCGCAAAGTCGAGTTAACTGTCCCCCAACGGCAAAGTAAAGCGGATTTATTAGCTATGGTCGAGAAAAACGCTCTTTATGAGTTAGAAAAGACGAAAAGAAGCGCCGACCGGGATTTACAGTCTTTGCAGGATTTAGCGGTAATTCTCGATTTACCGGCACTGCCGCACCGCATCGAGGGTTATGATATTTCTCATATTCAGGGTTCTAATGCAGTCGCGTCGGGAGTGGTGTTTATCGATGGGGTGGCCGCTAATCAACATTATCGTCACTATAAAATCAAAAATCCCGAAGTTAAAATCGGCCATTCCGATGATTTTGCCAGTTTAGCAGAAGTAATTCGCCGGCGTTTCCGTCGTTATGCCGAAAATACCGATAATATTGCCGAAAGTGATGATTTTCCCGATTTGGTCATGATTGATGGGGGAAAAGGACAATTATCAGCAGTGGTGACAGTTTTAGGGGAGATGAATTTATTAGAACAGGTAAAAGTTGTTAGTTTAGCTAAACAGAGAGAGGAGATTTTTTTACCGGGGGAATCCTCTCCTTTAGAGACAGATAAGGAACAACCCGGAGTGCAATTATTGCGTCGAGTCAGGGATGAAGCGCATCGCTTTGCTGTTAGCTTTCACCGACAACAAAGGATGCAAAAAAGTCGCCGTTCCCGTCTTGATGAGATACCCGGGTTAGGTTTTAAGCGACAAAAAGATTTATTAGCTCATTTTCATTCTCTGGATTATATTCGCGAAGCTTCCCTAGAACAATTGCAACAGGTGACAGGAATTGGGGAACAATTAGCTAAGGAAATTTATAATTATTTTCATCCTAGGTAGGCGTTAAAAATTATCAAACACCCCCCTTATCAAGGGTAGATCCCCCCGCCTATCGGCACCCCCCTTATCAAGGGTAGATCCCCCCGCCTATCGGCACCCCCCTTATCAAGGGTAGATCCCCCCGCCTATCGGCACCCCCCTTATCAAGGGGGGCAGGGGGGATCGAACCTAAAATTCATTTTTAATTTAATTATAACCAGCTACTTATCTTCAATAGCCCCGTAACCGTTGAGCTATTTTTGCTGATACGGTTAGTGACCAACGTACCATGATTTTTCTCCTTTAGCCCCTAAACACATAAACATCATAACCCATTTCTAGCAACAATTAGAAAGAACAAATTTTAACCTCAGATAAGGTGCGTTACCTTTGATTAATGGCTCTTCGGGAATTGTTATGCAAATAATTAACTTAAAATAAAATTCGATGAGAGTACCTAGTCTCAAAAATAGCTGAAATCCATACAGGAAAAGGCTTAAGGCACAAACTGGTTAATACCAAAAGATAGACAATTGAGTTAAGATTTAATATAATAACCAAAAACCAGAGTATTTTACTTATGATACTTGACAAATTTTTGAATCTAAAAGGAACGTCTATTCAAGGCTATCGACACCTAGAAAATATCGGTATAGTTTGACGAATCGAATCGAAAAGTCAAAAAGCAATCTGTCCTCGTTGTCGGTTAGAGAGCGATAAAATACACCAAAATCATCGACATTTAGTCAAAGATTTACCAATCTCAGTCCAACCAGTGTACTTACAAGTTAATCGTCGTCAATTTAAGTGCGATAATTGTCGAAAACCCTTTAGTGAAGAGTTAGATTTTGTCGCCAGTAAACGAACCTATACGAAAAGACTAGCCGAAAATATACTCGAACAATTAAAAGAAGGAGATATTTTAAATGTTAGTCGAAGAAATGATGTAACGGAAGAAGAGATTCAAAGAATGATAGAGGACATAGCTGAAGAAATTACAGAGACAGACCTATCGAAATTAAAAAGACTAGGAATTGACGAAATCGCTCTAGTCAAAGGACAAAAAAATTACTGTGCGGTTTTAGTAAATTTAGATACGGGAAAACTAATAGCTATTCTAGAGAAGCGAACACAAGAAGAATTGAGGAAAACGCTTACAGGGTGGGGAAAAGAGGTGTTAGAGCCAATTGAAGAAGTCAGCATAGACCTTTGGTTGTCCTATAAAAATTTGGTGAAAGAATTGATGCCATCGGCCGAGGTAGTCGCCGATAGATTCCATGTAATGAAACAAATTAATCAAGAGTTAGACGAACAGAGAAGAGCGGAAAAA
>NZ_JACJQV010000042.1 GCF_014696875.1 Microcystis wesenbergii FACHB-1317
CGGGGCAAGCAAAGCAAGGCATTTTAAAAATTTTTCAGATATTTGTTCTGAGAAATTGACTGAAAACCTTGCCAGATAAGGATTTGATTGAATGACATTTGCGAGAATGAAACAGCCCTACCTTAGTCCCCCCTTTAATACCCCCTTAATAAGGGGGGCATCTGACAACTTTTAACGCCTACCTACTTACTTCTTTTCAACCGGTCTCGAAAACAGTTTTGTCAGTCCCTCAGTCCCTTGGCAAAATCCATCTATTGGCGGGGAAAACGCTGCATGGTTCCGAAAAAATCACCACGAATTCCTTTAGAATTGCACCAGATCAAGGCTCACGAGTTTTATCAAAAACGGCTGGCATCGGGTAAAGAAGGCAATGAGATAGATGACTGGCAGCAAGCGAAAGAATATTTGAGCCAACATCCCAGAGCGATTCTTGCTTGGAATCTAAAGATGCCCTATCGCCGGGGAAAAAGGCTAATTAAAAGATTGTTGCTATCGCTCCAGTCTCTTGTCAGAGTTGCTTGGAAACTGCTAATCTTTCCCTTCTGGCTATTTCAGCAAATACCGGGGCTTTTTGCCCGTGAAGACAAAGACAGCCGCACCTTTGCCATTGATGTGGTCAAAACGATTATTTCTGCCCTGGGATTAATTGCTACCCTTTTGGCAGGAATTGGGCTTATTGTCAATTATTTCAATTCTCAAGCGGAAATGCAACTGACTCAGCAACGTCTGATTACCGAGCGCTTCTCGAAAGCTGTCGAGCAAATCGGTAGTGGTAAAGAGGAGGTGGTAATTGGCGGCATTTATTCCCTAGAGCGAATTGCCAAAGATTCTCCCAAGGATCAATGGACAATTATGGAAGTCCTGACTTCCTACATTCGTAAAAATTCCCCCATTCCCTCGAATATTCAACAACTGGAGCCAGAGGAAAGACAGAAAGCCCTAGAAAAGCTTCCTTCCGTGAGTATTCCAGTTCAGGCCGCTTTAACGGTAATCGGCCGGCGTAAAGTTGAGAATGAACAAGCTGGCGATAATTTGGCTGAAACAACTGACTCTAATAAAATTAAAATTCTTGATTTAAGTCGGACAAATTTGAGGGGAGCCAAGCTCAACGGAGCCGACCTCAAGGGAGCCAACCTCAACGGAGCCAACCTCAACGGAGCCAACCTCAACGGAGCCAACCTCATCGGAGCCGAACTCATCGGAGCCAAGCTCAACGGAGCCAACCTCAACCGAGCCGAACTCAACGGAGCCTACCTCTACCGAGCCAACCTCAACGGAGCCGAACTCAACGGAGCCGAACTCAACGGAGCCTACCTCTACCGAGCCAACCTCAACGGAGCCGAGGGTCTTAATCCAGAACAAATTAAATCGGCCTGCTTTTGGGAAAAAGCAATATACACGGAATCCAAGTGGGATGAAGATAAACAATTATGGGTGGCTGCTGACCGGGAAGCCAATCAACGAGAAATCGAGAAACTCAAAAGGGACAAAAACTCAGATCCGCCAAATCCGATCGATTGTAATACTCAATAGGGTCTGCGGCAAAAAGTACGGGCGAAGCATTCGGATAGAAAATCTCCGGTTTCACCGATAGGTTATTGCCCGAATGCTTCGCCCCTACAGGACGCGGGCCGATGAAGACGCAAGGTTTGGAAGCACGATTCTCTCAAAATCTTGCACCTGTTTGGCGAGAAAAGCCACAAAACCCTTACCTTACCTACATTTCACATTTATTCAGCCAACCCTAAATAGGGTTGGCTGAATAATGGTAAAACCCTTTTAAAATAAAGCTTTTGACCTGTTAAAGTCCGATGTTAGTGCAAGAAAATAGGATTGGGACTTTCAAAAACCTTGCATTATCCTTCTTGTAGTACATCGCTTGGTACAAAAAAAAAGAGGGCAACAAAGCCTGAAACGACCGGCTCCTGACGACCGGCTACTGACTCCTACCCCCAGGAAAAACTTTTTGCCGCAGACCCTAATTAGGGTTTGCGGCAAAAAGTACGGGCGAAGCATTCGGATAGAAAATCTCCGGTTTCACCGATAGGTTATTGCCCGAATGCTTCGCCCCTACAGGACGCGGGCCGATGAAGACGCAAGGTTTGGAAGCACGATTCTCTCAAAATCTTGCACCTGTTTGGCGAGAAAAGCCACAAAACCCTTACCTTACCTACATTTCACATTTATTCAGCCAACCCTAAATACTTTAACTTTTGGCGATTTAGGATCAGGTGACGAAACTAGCATTTTCCCCTAATTGAAGCGAAAAAACCCCGCATGACTTCAAGAAATCACCGGGGTTTTTAGGAAAAATAGGGATAGGGAAGGAATTTAACCCTCGGTTTCCTCTCTGGTTTGGATAAACAGAATCAAGAGGAAAACCGTGGGGACTAGGACGAATAGAATACTAGCGATAAAGCCGAGATTATTTACCTGCATGAGTTAACTCCCTTAAGTGACAACGGATTTGCATTAAAGATTAACTCCTAGAATATCATCCCAGAGGGCGTTGCTGATTTGAGAGGGGAAGTGGGGAAGTGGCAGAAAGTTCCGAGGTTTCCTTCCCCACACCCCACACCCTACACCCTACACCCCACACCCCACACCCTACACCCTACACCCCACACCCTACACCCTACACCCCACACCCCACACCCCACACCTTACACCCCACACCCCACACCCCACACCCTACACCCCACACCCTCTTTCAAGTCAGGTAGTCACCTTTTCACCCCCTTGGCTCGCGCGTTTTTAATCGGTACTTTTGGTTCGGTGGCGATGATGTGAAGATCGATATTTTTCTGCCAGATCAGACGCATGAGTTTTTGGGTGAAAGAACCTTTGATGAAATTCTTCCAGCGCGATTGAAGGCTCTCCCCGATCACAATCTGGGTGATCCGTTCGCGCTCGGCCACTTCGGCGATCGCTGCCGCCACCTGATAGCTTTTAATCCGTAAGAATTTACCCTCGAATTCCCGACATAAACGTTCGCAGGTTTCGATATGTAAAGCCTCCTCTTTCGTGAGAAAGCGCTCGGGTTTATCGACGAAAATCACGAAAAATTCCGCGTTCATATACCCCGCTATCCGCGCTCCCCGACGTAATAATCGTAAAGAGTTGGGATAGGTGGAAATACAGACTAATACCCGTTCGTGAACGGGACAGGATTGACCGATGAATTTGGTCGAATTACTCGCTTCTTCTTCTACCGTATCGGCCACTTCGCGCAGGGCGAGTTCCCGGAGGGCGATTAAATTACGCCGTTGAAAGAAATTATTTAAAGATTGTTGGATCTTTTCGGGAGCGTAGATTTTTCCCGCTAATAATCTTTCCTCTAGGGTTTCGGGAGTAACATCTACCACGATCACTTCATCAGCTTCCTCCAAAATTCGATCGGGTATTCGCTCCCGCACCACCACCCCGGTGATTCGGGCGACCAGATCGTTTAAACTCTCAATATGCTGGATATTCACGGTCGAGTAAACATCAATTCCCTCGGATAAAATTATCTCCACGTCCTGAAAGCGTTTCTCTCGCTCCGAACCGGGTGCGTTCGTGTGGGCCAATTCATCAATCAGACACAGCTGCGGTGAGCGCGCGATAATCGCTTCCGTATCCATTTCCGAGAAAGTAAATCCCTCTTTCTCTAGGATTTTTCTCGGTACGATTTCCAATCCCTCGGCTTTTTCGGCGGTCTCTTTTCTGCCGTGGGTTTCGAGCAGTCCAATCACCACGTCGGTTCCCTGCTTTCTGAGACTATGCCCCTCCTCCAGCATCTTGTAGGTTTTCCCGACTCCCGGGGCCATCCCGATAAAAATTTTATGTCTTCCCCGTCGCACAATTGTCTCCTTTTTGGCAACTTCCCTTACAGATTAAGATAATTCGATCGTAGCCAGGGGAATTGAGTATCATCAATGATTCGTGCATTTTTCCTCTGTTTAGTTCACTTAATCCAGAAAACTATTGAGACTATTGTTCCAAAAATTGCCGCAACTCCTCAAAAGAATTAACGGTTAGTGCCGATTTCAGTAACTTGTCTAAAATCGATAATACGGAAATTTTATCGACCGCTTGCTCAATTTCTATTGGAATGTCACCCCATCGCATTTTTAACACCATCTTAACATAGTTACGAGCATTTTCTCGCTCCAATTTTCCTTCTTCGTAACTCTATATTACTTATTAAAGGCATGGTTCTTTCCTCCTCAAATTGTTTGATTTTACTCTCTAAACTTGACTGCAATTCAGGGGATAAAGTCATCATCTTGTCGATGATTTCAAACAGTTTAATTATCTATTCCCTCTCGAACTCCTTTTCATACAATCCCCTGATTAACTTCCATTTCCACTGTTCCCGTTGTGGCAGCTTCCAGAAAACGGGTTTCTTAAAGAAACCCGTTTTCTGGAGTGTAGCTAGGTTAATTTATCAGTGCGAAATCAGCCGCTATCAGGGTAGGAACAGTCAACAAATTGGCAAATTCAGAGCCACTTCCTAAGCCAGCAGCACTACCATTTTGATTGTAGTAGATACTGCCACTACTGGTACTGTAAACGATAAAAGCACTGCTAGTGGCGACTAAATCATCGTCATCGACGCTGGCAAATTCAGCCGGTTGACTGAAGCCATTGCCAATGATACTTTCTAAAGTGGTAAATATGGCTTTACTTAATACTATTTTATCACTGCCTGGGGTGAAATCGCTGATGGCATCGATTCCTAAATTACTACTGTTGAAGATAAAGTTATCGCTACCATTACCACCAGTAAGTAAATCATCGCCGGAACCACCAATTAAGCTATCGTTTCCGTCTTGACCGGTTAATTGATCGTTGCCGCCACCACCAGTTAGAGTATTATTAAGGCTATTCCCGGTTAGTCTATCATTACCGCTATCGCTAATAATATTTTCGATGGTGTTATTGGCCGAAAAAGTCAATTTTAGATTATTGGTGACGACGGTTTGGTTTGTAGTAATCCCTAAGTTAACTCTTACTGCGGTATTTGTCCCAGTAAAGTCGAGGGTATCGATACCGCCGGTGGTAGTTTCTTGGATGGTATCGCTTCCTAATGGGGTTGAAGCATTGAAACAGTAAATATCGTTACCATTAGCGCCAGCGAGGATATTGTTACCGCTATTTCCGGTGATTTTATTGTCACCAGCGTTACCTGTACCGTTAATATTATTAGTCCCAATTAGTCTGAGGTTTTCCACATTAGTGGGTAAGGTGCGAGTAATTGCGCTTTGTAGGGTGTCAGTAATAATTACTTGTCCAATTGCTTCGTCGGGATTGATGGTAGCATTAACCGGATTGGAGAGGGTTACTGTAAAAGCTTCATCAGGTTCATTGAGGTTATCATTGAGGATGGGAATGCTAATAGTAGCAGTGGCAGTATTAGGTGCAATGGTGATAGTTCCGGTTTTGCTAGTGTAATCTACATTAGCGGTAGCGTTAATGGGTGTAGTGGTATAGTTGACGCTAATTGGTTGTGTACTTGGATTATTTACAGTGACGGTGAGGATTGCATTACTATTTTGACCTTCCACCACGGTGATGTCATTGATGGAGAGTTGGGGGAAATCATCATTGGTAATCGTCCCCGTCACTGCGGTAGTTGTCCCAACTGTATAACCAGTCCCAGAAGTAAGAGTTAAAGCGACGGTTTCATTACTTTCTACTGTTGTATCAGCAGTGGGGTCAACTGTTACAGTAGCAGTCGCTGAACCAGCAAGAAAATTCACTGTCCCAGTTGTACTGGTATAACTAGCTGCACCGGTTTGAGTGTAATCTGTGCTAAAAGTAGCTGTTCCCCCAACTGTATAGTTAGCGGTTAAGGCGCTGGTAGTAGAACCTGTACGAGTGAAGGTATAGACTAAGTTAGTTGTTCCGTCTTCTGTCACACTGGTAGGAGCTACAGTGAGGGTAATACCGGGAAATTCACTTATAAAAGCATGGTTGTCACTTTCAAATGCTTGTTGAGTAGATGTCAAGATAATTTTATTAAAATATCCATCATTGTTGTTAACATCGAAATTGATATAACCACCTCGCAAGTTTAGGAGCGTTGCAATATCTGAACCACTGTAGTAGGCAATTCTAGTGTTATCTTTCCAGAACTCAATTGAGTTATAATCGTCAATCGATCCCCAATAAAGACCAAAATATTTCCACAAAGTACCATTAGGTGCAGAAATAACGCTTGGAGTGCCACTGAAGGGATCAACTGATAAATACTCACTGGTATCATTTGATGGTGCTGACCAAAAACCAACCTCATCTCCTTGTCTAATACTACCTCCTGTATAACTAGGTAAACTGGGAAAACCAATATCAAATGTTACTACAGTTTCCGCTGTACGACTCGTAGTTAAATATCCATTCTCGCCAGATACTATAGTTCCCCCTGCGGTAACGACAATAGGGTAATTCATAAAATTAAACCTCGCAATTTTTGAGAGTAATGTAGTAATGTAGGGTGGGCATTGCTCACCATCTGCTTTGGTATTATGTATTCAGCCGATTCAGCCTGTTTTCCCCAACCATTGAACTAACTGGTGTGGGTTAGGCTTAAAAACTATCAAACCATCAATTAATGGTTTCTACCATTTTGAGAGCGTTTTTTTCTACCGTCAATAGAATATAAAATATGGTGCGAAACGTTTAGGCATGAAATAGGGTTGAAATACCTGAAATAACCGCCTAGTAAGGTCTTCAGTCCCCTAACTGAATCTAACAGGTCAACTCCGACCAACCTTATAACTG